>JAYUFA010000310.1:0-12982 GCA_043738925.1 Actinomycetota bacterium | reverse complement strand
CGCCACCGCCAAAGCCGAGTGTCACCGCTTTGATGAGCGCTGGAACGTGACCGACCCCGAGTCTGAAATCGCCCAGGTGAACGGCGTACGTGATGGTCTTGTCGTTGTGGCGCCGGAGCTCTACAGGCTGATCGAAGCCATCATCGAAGCGCGCCGCGCCGCGATCGGCACGATCAATGAGTTCGAGCTCTTTTCCGCTGGTTGTGCGGTGTTCGTGCCGGCGGGGGCTCGATTCTGCCTGGGCCGGATCGTCCGTGCCGCGGCGGCCGACGCGCTGGCCGACATCTTGGTCGGCGTCGGGGTGCCGGGGGTGTGCGTGAACGTCGGAGGTTATGTGCGCGCCGCGGGCGTTGCGCCAGGGCCCGGCGCATGGGCTGTTGACTCGATTCCCAATGTTGGTTGGCGTGTTGCGCTGGCCACTGGGGCGTTGTCGTCATCGATCGGTGGTCCGGACCATGTCGTTGGCTTGATTGGCCGACCTCGTTGCCGACGGGAGGAGGAACGACTCGTATCTGTCACGGTGATCGCGGAGCGTGCGGTGCAAACCGCCGTGCTGGCTGACGCTGTGGTGGGGATGGGTCTGACCGATGGCCGAGGGCTGCTCGAGCAACTCGATGTCGCCGCAGTACTACTGCGTGCGAACGGGGAGCTGGTCGAGGTGGGCAACGTGAGGGAGTTTCGCGCGTGAAGTCGCAGTTGTGGTGGTACACGGCTCGCTCCGGCGGCATCGTCGCGTGGGTACTGAGCGCGGCTTCTGTGGTGTGGGGGCTGTTGCTGTCGAGCCCGAAGGTGGCACGTCGTGTGCCCCGAGCGACTTTGCTCGACCTGCACCGCTTTCTCGGAGCCCTTGCCGTCGTCTTCACGGGAGTTCACGTCGCGGGTCTGTTGATCGACAAGAACGCTCAACTTGGCCCCGTTGACGTCGTTGTTCCGTTCGCGTCGGGATGGCGCCCTGGTGCGGTGGCGTGGGGCGTGGCTGCCTTCTACTTACTGATTGCCGTCGAACTCACCTCGGTGCTGCGGCGGCGCGTGGGCGACCACATCTGGCGGGTTGCGCACTACGGCGGCTTCGGCGTGTTCTTGTTCGGTGCCTTCCATGGACTGTCAGCAGGCACGGACGTGAAGAATCCGCTGCTGTGGTGGCCGGCCGCAGGGCTGAGCGCCGCGATCGTGGGCCTATGCGCCGCGCGCGTTTTCGCCAACGGCGATCCGGTGCCGTTGACGCGCGACCCGGTCGCAGATCGCCCCGCGACGGCGTTGCTCGAACGAACCCTCGAGGGTTTGCGCCAACTCGACGAGGTGCCACCACCCGCGATCACCGCGGAGCCGTTGACGATTCCTGCCCAACCCGACTTCGGGTTAGCTGTCCCTTTGCTGTTCGAGCCACCGAGCGGACTCTCCAGCAGAAAGGCGGTGTCGGGTTCGCTGTTTCCCACCTCTCGCGAGGTGTTCGACGAGACGCCGTCGACGGACCTCACGATCCCCGCCGCGTTCGATCACGGCGCAGCCCTTCGCCGCGACGAACGAAACGACGGCTGGCTTGATACCAGTGAACTGAGCACCGTGGTACCGGTGGCGCTGACTCCACCGCCCCGTCCGCCAGCGATCGCGGAGGAGCCGGCGATGCGAGCGCCGGCCGATCTTGCTGCGGCTCCAACCTCAGCGCCTGCCCCCGCTTTGGTGTCGACGCGCGAGTTGCCGGTGCGCACGCCGCGCCGCCTGGCGCGCACGACTGAGGCTGCTGAGCGACTTGACGCCTGGCAACCGGCGCGCGCGAACGGTGCGGTTGCGGTCGCGCCGCCCGCGCCGCCCGCGGCGATAGACCCGTCGACCGGTGAACCCGACCCGCACGCCTACCGGAAATGGTTGCGGGAATGGCTCGTGTACGTGGAGTCGCAGGGCTGACGATCGATCGGCGTGTTGACGACGTTTCAGTCCGGCGCGTGCGCAGTGAAGTGAAGTTGAGAGCCGTCGACATCGACGGTGATCGTGGCGCCTTCAGTGACGGTGCCGTCGAGGACGAGTACCGCGAGCCGGTCGGCAACCTGACTTTGGATGGTGCGCTTCAACGGCCGCGCCCCGAAGGCCTCGTCGTAGCCAAGATCGGCGAGCAGTGCTCGCGCCGCCAAGGTGACGTCAAGGGTGATGCGACGCTCGGCCAACCGATGCTCGAGACCACGCAGTTGGATGTCGACGATCGGCAGGAGGTCGTCCTTGGTCAAGGAGCGAAAGCGAACGATGTCGTCGATCCGATTGATGAACTCCGGCCGGAAGAACGACGCTGGATCGCCCGGAAGGTTCGACGTCATGATGAGCACGACGTTGGTGAAATCGACCGTGCGACCTTGACCGTCGGTGAGCCGACCATCGTCGAGAAGTTGGAGCAGCACGTTGAACACGTCGGCGTGGGCCTTTTCGACCTCGTCGAGCAGGACGACCGCATACGGTCGACGGCGAACGGCCTCGGTGAGTTGGCCGCCTTCGTCGTAGCCGACGTAGCCAGGGGGCGCACCGATGAGGCGAGAGACCGAATGCTTCTCCATGTACTCGGACATGTCGATGCGCACCATCGCACGTTCGTCGTCGAACAGGAACGTGGCCAGCGCACGAGCCAACTCGGTCTTGCCAACGCCGGTGGGGCCGAGGAACAGGAACGAGCCAATCGGGCGATGGGGGTCGGAGAGCCCGGCGCGGTTGCGGCGAATGGCGTTCGCGACGGAACGAACCGCGGCGTCCTGGCCGATCACCCGCTCGTGGAGCACGTCCTCCAGGCGGATGAGCTTCTGCATCTCCCCTTCGAGGAGGCGACTGATCGGTACGCCGGTCCACTTGCTCACGACCTCGGCGATGTCTTCCTCGTCGACCTCCTCCTTCAGCATGCGTTGGGTGGACTGGAGGTCGTCAAGGGCCGCAGTGGCCTCGGCGATCTCACGCTCGATCTGGGGGATCGTGCCATAGCGGATCTCGGCCGCCCGCTCGAGGTCGGTCGCCCGGTCGACCTCGGCGCGTAGTGCTTCGAGCGTCTCCTTCTTCGTGCGTATGGACGCGATCGCATCCTTCTCGGATTGCCAATGAGTCTTCATCCCCGCGATCTGCTCTTGCAGGTTTGCCAGGTCCTGGTCGAGGTCCGCGAGTCGCGCCTTCGAGGGCGCGTCGACTTCCTTTGCGAGAGCGAGCCGCTCGATTTCCAGTTGGCGTATGCGCCGTTCGATCACGTCGATCTCGGTTGGCATCGAGTCGATCTCGATGCGGAGCTTCGATGCCGCCTCATCGACGAGGTCGATGGCCTTGTCGGGGAGGAAGCGACCAGTCAGGTAGCGATCGGACAACACCGACGCTGCCACGAGGGCCGCATCTTGGATGCGTACGCCATGGTGAACCTCGTAGCGCTCCTTCAACCCACGCAGGATCGCGATCGTGTCCTGCACGGATGGGGGCGCGACATACACCTGCTGGAAACGCCGCTCGAGCGCCGCGTCTTTCTCGATGTACTTGCGAAACTCGTCGAGCGTGGTCGCGCCGACCATGCGGAGCTGGCCGCGGGCCAGCATCGGCTTCAACATGTTGGACGCGTCCATGGCACCTTCGCCGCCGGCGCCGGCGCCGACAACCGTGTGCATCTCATCGATGAACGTGATCACCTGACCCTCGGAGTCGCTGATCTCCTTCAACACAGCCTTGAGGCGCTCCTCGAACTCACCTCGATACTTCGCGCCGGCGAGCATGGAAGACAGATCGAGTGAGATGACCCGCTTGTCGCGCAGCGATTCAGGCACGTCTCCTTCGACAATGCGTCGCGCGAGACCCTCGACAATGGCCGTCTTGCCGACGCCCGGCTCGCCGATGAGGACCGGGTTGTTCTTGGTGCGTCGCGAAAGGACCTGAATGACGCGCCGGATCTCGTCGTCACGACCAATGACCGGATCGAGGCGCCCGGCACGGGCGTCGGCGGTGAGGTCGCGGCCGTACTTCTCGAGGGACTGATAGCTCGTCTCGGGGTTCTGGGTCGTCACGCGGTGGCTGCCGCGCACCTCACGCAGCGCGCTCAGGATGTGTTCGCGGTCGACCCCGATGCGCGGTGCCAACGCGAGCAAAAGATGCTCGGTCGACAAGTAGTCGTCGCCGAGTTCGACCCGCGCCGTGTCGGCCGTGTCGAGGAGCTCAGTGACGGCTTTGGCAATACGGGTTTCGCCGCCGTGGGCGCGTGGCAGCTTGGCCAAGGCCGCTTCGAGCTGATTGCGCAACGCAAGGACGTCGACCCCGATTCGTTGCACGATCGGGAGCACAACACCCTCGGCCTGGCCCATGAGTGCCGAGAGAACGTGATCGGTGGTCACCTCGGGGTTGGCACGACTGCGCGCGAGTTCGCTTGCCGCCGCGAGGGCCTCTTGGGTCTTGAGTGTCCATCGATTTGGATCGAGGGCCATGATGTCTCCGTCTTGTCGGCCGAATGCGTGTGAGCAACAGCGGTCTAACGGCGCCGCTCGTCGCGGTACACCGTGACGGTCTGGCGCACCGGCACGAGATCGCGCCGGTAGTGCCGGTGTGTGGCCTCGACTGCCTCGTGCGCCTGCGCGTGCAGACGTGCGATTTCGGCCCGGGTAGCTTCGAGCACGGCCTCGAGTTCGAGGACCCGTTTGACACCGGCGAGGTTCAGACCCTCGTTGGTGAGCTCCTGGATGCGCTGCAGCCGTGAGATGTCGACGTCGCTGTAGCGGCGGCTGCCCCCGCCCGTGCGAGCCGGGTCGAGTAACCCCTTCCGTTCGTAGATCCGCAGTGTTTGCGGATGAACGCCGGCGATTTCGGCGGCCACCGAGATGACGTAGACCGCACGATCGCGGGCAACGCGAGGTAGTGCCATGTCACACTCCGAGTTCTTGGCGTGGCGATGTTGGGAAGGCCTCGGCCAGCACTTGGATCGCCGCGCGTTGGTCGTCGGTCAGCTCTGTTGGGATCTGCACGTCAACCGTGACCAGCAAGTCGCCGTGGCGCGCTCGAGCCTTGATCCCACGATGCTTCACTCGGAACGTGCGGCCCGAGCGGGTCCCTGCCGGGATTTTCAGTGTTACGGGGTCACCGTCAAGCGTCGGCACTCTGATAGCCGCACCCAACGCAGCTTCGGCGAAACTGATTGGAGCAGTGAGCGTGAGGTGGTCGCCGTCGCGCCCGAAAAGGGAATGGGCGAGCACGTGTATCAGGACGTGCAAATCGCCCGTGGGCCCGCCCCGTAGACCCGGCCCACCGCGACCCTTGAGGCGTATGCGTTGGCCATCGGCCACGCCCGAGGGGATGCGCACGTTGACCTCACGGTCGCGCACCGTGGTGCCGCGTCCGCCGCATGTCGGACACGGATCAGTGACGATCTGGCCAGAACCGCTGCATCGGGTGCAGGGCTTACTGAACGAGAAGAAGCCCTGATTGTCTTCGATCAAGCCTCGACCGCCACAAACCGGACACGATGTTGGCGCGGTGCCGGGTTTGGCACCTGAGCCGTGGCACGTCTCGCACGGGGCGTCGCCCACGAGATGCAGCGCGGTCGTGAGTCCCGACACGGCGTCGGTGAACGCCAAAGTCACCTCAGTCTCGAGGTCGGCGCCGCGACCCGGTGAGCCGCGACCAGCACGTTGCCCGCGACCACCCCCGAACAGACCACCGAAGATGTCGCTGATATCCTCGGAGCGCACATTGCCGAAGCCACCTGACGCGGGCCCCCGGCTACTCATCGGGCCCATGGAGCGGACCTCGTCGTATTCCTTGCGCTTCGCGTCGTCGCCCAGCACGTCGTATGCGGCCGACAGTTCTTTGAAGCGATCCTCGGCCCCGGCGTTGTCAGGGTTCGCGTCCGGATGATGTTGGCGCGCGAGTTTGCGGTAGGCCTGCGTGATGTCTCGCGCGGAGGCTGTGGCTGAGACGCCCAGTGTCTTGTAGTAGTCCTTTTCGAACCATTCGCGTTGGGCAGCCACTGTTCACCTCACTTCGTGCTTGGTCGGTTGGGTCAACCTCGGACGGTGACCAGCGCAGGCCGCAACACTCGGCCCCGCAGCGCGTACCCGGTGCGCAGCACCGCGACGACGATGGGCTCGGTTGTTTCGTCGTCCGCCGGCTCGTGCACGACGGCCTCGTGTTGCGCAGGGTCGAATGCCTCGCCGGCAGGCCGCAGTGTGGTCAATCCCTCGCGTTCGAGGATGGCGAGTAGCGCGGCTTGAATGGGCTCGACATCGGCGGAGCCGTGCAACAGAGCGGCTTCACAAGCGTCGAGCGTGGGGAGCAACTGTTCGACCAACCGGGCATTGGCCAGCCCGATCAGCTCGCTATTGCGCTTCTCGGTTTGGCGACGGAAGTTCGCGAAATCAGCGGCGATACGGCGAGAGTCGTCGAGGAAGCTGTCGCGTTCCGCAGTGACACGATCGAGGTCGTCGAGTAGACCTTCCACCGACAAGGGAGCAGTACCCGCGGCGGTTTCGGTGTCGACGATGTCATCGATCGCGTCGGAGCCAAGGTCGCTCTCGCTCTCGATGGACGCGGCCTCGCTGTCGGACGCGGCCGCGTCGCTCATCGCTCGTCCTCGTCGATGATCTCGGCGTCGACGACGTCGTCGTCATGGCCGCCCGTTGCGGCCCCGGACGCCGCGTTTGCCGAGGCGTTGTCGTACAGACGCTGACCGAACTGCTGACTCGCCGTCATCAGGGCGTCGGTAGCCGACTTGATCGCTTCGAGATCGCTGCCGGTGAGCGTGGTCTTGACCTCGGCGAGCTTGGTCTCGACGTCGCTACGCTCTTCGGCCGAGATCATCTCGCCCTGCTCTCGCAGCACGCGCTCGGTTTGGTAGACGAGCGAGTCGGCGTTGTTGCGTACCTCGGCCTCTTCGCGTCGCTGCTTGTCCTCGGCCGCGTGTTGCTCGGCATCACGGACCATCTGCTGGATTTGGTCCTTTGACAACGAGGACTGGCCCGTGATGGTCATCGACTGGGTCTTGCTCGTCGCGCGGTCCTTCGCCGATACGTGGACAATACCGTTGGCGTCGATGTCGAACGTGACCTCGATCTGAGGAACGCCACGCGGGGCTGGGGGCAGATCGACGAGCTGGAACTTGCCGAGGGTCTTGTTGTACGAGGCCATCTCGCGCTCGCCTTGGAGTACGTGGATCTCGACGGACGGCTGGCTGTCGTCGGCGGTGGTGAACACCTCGGTGCGACGAGTTGGGATGGTGGTGTTGCGTTCGATCAGCCGGGTCATGACGCCACCCTTGGTCTCGATGCCCAACGAGAGCGGCGTGACGTCGAGCAGGAGGACGTCTTTGACCTCGCCCTTCAGCACGCCTGCTTGCACCGCCGCACCAATGGCGACGACCTCGTCAGGATTGACGCCCTTGTGGGGCTCTCGACCCGTGAGCGAGGTAACAAGATCTTGGACGGCCGGCATACGCGACGAGCCGCCGACAAGCACCACGTGATCGATGTCGCCCTTGGTCAGACCGGCATCTTTGATGGCTTGTTCGAAGGGGGTCTTACAACGCTGAAGCAGCTCGGCCGTGAGTTCTTGGAACTTGGCGCGCGTGAGGGAGTAGTCGAGGTGAAGGGGCCCGTCCGCGGTGGCGGTGATGAAAGGCAGGTTGATCTGCGTCTGTTGTACCTGCGACAACTCGATCTTGGCCTTCTCGGCCGCTTCCTTGAGACGCTGGAGAGCCATTTTATCCTTGGCCAAATCGACGCCGTGGTCGCCCTTGAACGAACTGATCAGCCAGTCGATGACCGCCTGGTCCCAGTCGTCACCGCCGAGATGGGTATCGCCGTGTGTTGACTTCACCTCGAACACGCCGTCGCCAATCTCGAGCACGGAGACGTCGAACGTGCCACCGCCCAGGTCGAAGACCAGGATTGTGTGATCAGTACCGTCCTTGTCGAGGCCGTAGGCCAGAGCGGCCGCCGTCGGCTCGTTGATGATGCGCAGGACCTCGAGTCCCGCGATCTGACCGGCTTCTTTTGTGGCGGTGCGCTGGGCGTCGTCGAAATACGCGGGCACGGTAATGACAGCCTGGGTGACGGTTTCGCCCAGGTACGACTCCGCGTCACGCTTCAGCTTGAGCAACGTGCGCGCCGAGATCTCTTGTGCCGTATACGCCTTGCCATCGATGTCGATGGTCCAGTTCGTGCCCATGTGGCGCTTGACCGAGCGAATCGTTCGGTCGGGGTTGGTGATGGCCTGACGTTTGGCGACTTCGCCGACGAGCACCTCACCGGTCTTTGAAAAGGCCACGACCGAGGGAGTGGTACGCGAGCCTTCGGCGTTGGAGATGACGACAGGGTCGCCACCTTCGAGCACGCACACGACTGAGTTGGTGGTTCCGAGATCGATTCCGACTGCCTTGGGCATCGTGAACTCCTGTCTGCACATCCGACCAGGGGAGGAGGATGAACCAAAGCCTATCGGTCTGAGTGCCGGCGCCCTCGGCAACCTGCGTGATGTTTGTCACGAAAGTTGAGTCTCTGTGGCTCAACTCTACCCGAAAGGTCTGGTGTTGCCGGGAACTACCCGCACCCGGCACCATTCCCTCATGGCAACCCTGATCCTCTTGCGGCACGGTCAAAGCGAGTGGAACCTCTCCAACCAGTTCACCGGTTGGTACGACTGCGACCTCACACAACTTGGCTGCGACGAAGCGGCGGCGGCGGCTGTGCTGCTCGTCGAAGCTGGCGTTGTTCCCACGGTGGTGCACACGTCATTGCAGAAGCGAGCGATCCGCACGGCGAACATCGCGCTCGACGGCCTCGATCGCCAATGGGTGCCCGTGCGGCGCAGTTGGCGCCTCAATGAGCGTCACTACGGCAATCTCACCGGTCTCGACAAAGCGGCGACGAAGGAGCGGTATGGCGATGCCCAGTTGCTGGCATGGCGCCGTGGCTACGAAACGCCGCCCCCGCCGATCGACGCCGACAATCCGTACAACCCGAACGCTTTGGCGCAGTGGGCCCACCTGCCACCCGAGCTCATCCCTCGTATGGAGTGCCTCAAAGACGTGGTTGAGCGTCTCGTGCCCTACTGGTTCGACGCGATCGTGCCCGATCTTGCTCGGGGCGAGGTTGTACTGGTGGCCGCTCACGGCAACTCGTTGCGGGCGCTGGTCAAACACCTCGACGGCGTCGGCGACGGCGACATCACCAGCCTCGATATTCCGACCGGCCAGCCAATCGTGTACCAGTTGAGCGACGACATGCGGCCTCGTGAGGTCCTACCGATCGAGCGGCGTTACCTCGGCGACCCCGAGGTCATTCGGGCTGCCGCCGAGGCGGTCAAACGGCAAGCGGGTTGACCTCTCCCTTCGAGGAGGTAGCCGCGCGACCGCACGGTTCGGATCACCAGATCAAGGGGCTCGAGCCGGCGTCGTAGGCGCAGCACGTGTACATCGAGCGCGTTGCGCGTCGGTGCAACGTCAGGCCAACCCGCGGTCGTCAGCACCTCGCGGCGAACAACGCTCGCGAAGCGACTGGTCAATGCCGTCGCGATTCTCGCCTCGACTGGGGGGAGCGATACCCACTGACCCTGATGGCGCAGCACACCGTCAGCGTCGATCTCCGGAGGCGTCGTGGCGGCGCGACCGGCCCGGTTGGCCAGATTGTCGATGCGGGCTCGGACATCGGGCTCGCTGACGGGCTGACGGACCCAATCTTCGAGGACATCGAGGGTAGACGGCGGAGCGGCATCGCGATCAAGGACCAGCAGCCGCGGCATGCCGAGCTGCTGCAGCGTGTCACGGCGTTCTTTCTCCGTCGGCCAGCGAACCAACGTCACGTCGCGTCGTGCTCCATCCATGCGAGACACGGTACGTCGGTTGTGTTACACGCCTATTTCCTTGTTGTGAACACTGGGCCGATCTGGTCGGATGCGCACCCTGATCCACGCTCGGACTATCTTCGTCGGCTGTATGGACGGCAAGCGTTTCAAGCCTCATTTCCTGGCCATCATCGTCGGCCTCGTGTTCGCGGTGGTCACCATCGCGTCGGGCATCGCGGGGGCGGCGCTCGCGTTCCACGACTCGTCCGCCGAGAGTCGGCCGGTGTTCGCCAACGTGCCCGATGTGCTGCAGGTCGCGTTCTACACGGTGATTCCCATCCTCATCGTGGTCGGCGCGTTCCAGTTCGCCAATCGCATGAAGAACTGGGAGCGCGGGAAACCCGACAATCGCGCGACCACGCCGCGCAATGCCAAGCGACGTCTTGGCGACTTCCGCGCGGGCGTCTACATGCAGACCCTGCTGCGCGAGCCCGCGGCGGGCATCATGCACTCGCTCATCTACTTCTCGTTCCTGATCCTGCTCGGGGTGACGACCACCTCTGAGGTCGATCATCAGATGCCTGAGCGGGCCAAGTTCCTGCACGGTGGCGTGTACAAGGGTTTTGCCGCTACCGGCGATATCGCCGGTCTGATGTTGTTGGTCGGCATCGTGTGGGCCATCGTGCGGCGTTACGGCCCGCGGGCATGGCGTCCATACCGCATTCGCGTCAAGACCAAGCCCGAGCACGCGATCATTCTCGGCACGTTCTTGCTGATCGGCCTCACTGGCTTCGCGGCCGAGATGTTTCGCATCGCGCTGCAGGGTCGCCCGTCGTTCGAGAAGTGGTCGATCGTCGGCTATCCGCTGTCGAGCCTTGTCGACGGGGCCTCCCACCTGTCGGGATGGCATCAGACGATGTGGGTCGCGCACGTGCTGTCGTTCTGTGCGTTCTTGGTGATCTTGCCGACGACCATGTTGCGCCACATGTTCACGTCGCCGCTCAACATGTACCTACGCGATAAGAATCGCCCCAAGGGCGCGATGAAGCCAATGGCGAACCTGATGGAGACGTCGCTCGAGACGTTCGGCGCTTCGACCATCGAGGACTTCACGTGGAAGCAGCTGCTTGATACCGATTCCTGCACCATGTGCGGCCGCTGCACCAGCGTGTGCCCGGCCAACGCCACGGGTAAGCCGCTCGATCCGCGCGAGATCGTGCTGAAGGTCGGTGAGGTGATGGCTGCCACCGGCTCGCCGCGGGTGAGCCCACCGATCGGCACCGATCCCGAGATCACCGTCCCCGCCAACTGGTTGTTCGATCGCATCACGCCCGAGGAGCTGTGGTCATGTACCACTTGTCGTGCGTGTGACGAGGTCTGCCCGGTCAACATCGAGATTCTCGACAAGATCCTCGACATGCGCCGCTACCTGTCGCTCATGGAGTCGAACTTCCCGGCCGAGCTGGGGAACGCCTATCGGGCCATGGAGAATTCCGGCAACCCGTGGGGTCTTTCGCAGACCGAGCGCGCCGATTGGGCGAAGGACCTCGATGGCATAGAGATCATCGACGGCAGCCACCCGCTTGAGGCCGAGTTCCTCTACTGGGTGGGCTGCGCGGGCAGCTTCGACGACAAGAACAAGAAGGTCACTCGAGCGATGGCCCAGCTTCTCCACCGGGCCGAGGTCAGCTTCGCCATTTTGGGGCCGGCCGAGAACTGCACCGGTGACTCGGCCCGACGTTCGGGCAACGAATACATCTTCCAGATGCTCGCTTCGCAGAACATCGAGACGCTCAATGGCATGGGCGTGAAGAAGATCATCACGCAGTGTCCGCACTGCTTCAACACGCTCGCCAACGAGTATCCACAGCTTGGTGGGAACTACGAGGTCGTGCACCACAGCCAGTTTCTCGAATGGCTCATTGCTGAAGGCAAGCTCGACATGACCGGGGCGCGTCTCGACGAGCGCGTCGTGTATCACGATTCGTGCTACCTCGGTCGCCACAACGACGTGTACCTCGCACCACGCAAGGTGATCGGCTCGCTCGCCGGTATCGAGATCGTCGAGGCCACGAAGAATGGCACCAAGGGCATGTGTTGTGGCGCGGGCGGTGCACGCATGTGGATGGAGGAATCCATCGGCAAGAAGGTCAATGATGAACGCAGCGAGCAACTGCTGGCCACGGGAGCGAGCCGTATCGCTACCGCCTGCCCGTTCTGCTACATCATGATCGACGACGGCGTGAAGGCGCAGGGCATCGAAGACGACCAAGTGCGCGTCGCCGACATAGCGATGCATCTGCTCGAGGCGCTCGAAAACGCCGACGCAGCGGCGGCTTCGGTGCCGACCGTCTGAGTATGGTCGTTCGTCAGCGCTCGAAGTTCTCCCAGTAGCGCGAGGGCCGCGGGCCGCGTTGGCCCTGGTACTTCGAGCCCAGCGCGCCGCTGCCATACGGTGCATCGGCCGGCGTGGTCATTCTCATGAACGAGATCTGGCCGATCTTCATGCCGGGATACAGCGTTATGGGCAAGCTCGCCACGTTTGACAGCTCCAAGGTCAGCTGGCCATCCCAGCCAGCGTCGACGAAGCCGGCGGTCGAGTGGATGAGCAGGCCGAGCCGTCCGAGGCTGGACTTGCCTTCGAGCCGCCCGACAAGGTCGTCCGGCAGGCCGACGCGCTCGGAGGTCGACCCGAGCACGAATTCACCGGGATGCAGAATGAACCGGTCGTCCTCGGCGATCGACACCAGTTCGGTCAGCTCCTCAAGGTTCTGTTTCACGTCGATCAACGCCATGGTGTGATTGCGGAACACGCGAAAATGGCTGTCGAGGTGAAGATCGACAGAGGACGGCTGTACGCATGCCGCATCGAACGGCTCGATCAGTATGTGACCCGCCGCGATCTGCTCGCGAATGGTGTGGTCGGACAGAATCATCGGGCGCGCAGGCTAGTCGTGTGACCCAGTACGATGCTGCTTCGCCGCTTGCCCGGCCATTCGCCGGGCCTGCTCTGCGGGTGTAGTTCAATGGCAGAACATCAGCTTCCCAAGCTGAATACGCGGGTTCGATTCCCGTCACCCGCTCTGGCTGTTCGAGCAGCGGTTGCGTTGTTGACCATGACGGCCGTGTTCGAGGCGGGTTGCCTTTCTGTCTATGGCAAGGCGGGTTGGAACGCGATCATTGCGGCGTCGATCGTGGCTTCAGTGAGCGC
>JAYUFA010000309.1:0-1838 GCA_043738925.1 Actinomycetota bacterium | reverse complement strand
GGGGATGCTCCTATGTTCTGTCAAGTACGAAATCGGGTCGACGGCGTCTTGGCTTTGGGGCGCGGAAATTCGTCGTCCTGTGTGGGTCATTTGTTGTTGGTTGTCGCTGTGAATCGAGTCGCGCCTTGGCGGCCGATTCGTTCGTTAGTGGGGCGTCAGGTCGTTGATGGTGACGGGCTCGTCACAGTGGGGGCATGGCCCTCCGGGCCCGATGTTTCGACACCAGGTGTTGCAGTCGTCGCAGCGGCGTTCGTTGATGTAACGGTTGTCGCATTGGGGGCATTGGTAGATGACGTCGTGCGCGGCTGGTAATGCCGGTAGGGGTGCGCTTTGGCGGCGTCGCCACACGGCCTGACGACAGGCGGCGGAGCACCATTGCTGGCGACCCACACGGTGGTATGGAGTTCCGCACTGCCCACATTGTGTCGTCGCGGTATCGTTACGCACGGGTGGTCGCTTCGGTTCCGGCGAGATCGTTGAAGTGGTCGAGGCACGAAGGCATGAGCCCGTCGGTGTGTGCTGACACGACGGCTGCACGTTCAAGAATTCGGTAGAGGTCGCGAGCGACGTAACGCTTCAAGCATCGGCGGATTTCAGGTCGGGTCTTTCCATCGGTCGTGCGTTTCGCGACGTACGCGAGCGTGTCGGGATCGGCGCGTAGTCGTGTCGTGACGATGGTGTGCAACGCGCGGTTCAGTTGCCGATCACCGCGACGGTTCAACCGGAAGCGAACGGTCTGCCCCGATGATGCTGGGATCGGCGCGACACCAGCGAGCGACGCGAACGCTGCTTCGCTGCGGTGGCGGCCTGGGTGCGACCAGGCGCAGAACACGACCGCCGCGGTGATCGGGCCGACACCATGCTCCGCGATCAGTTCCGGTGCGACGTCATCGATTATCTTCGCGATCGCTCGTTCCAGTACGTCTGCTTCGGTTCCGAGCGCGACAGCACGCCGGGCTGCGCACCGCAACGCAGTCACGGTCGCTCGCTCCTCGACCGGCCAATCACCCATCACACGCAAGCTTGCGCACCGCCGTAACAACATCGTGGTGCTCAAGTCGCGAAGCCGATCACGAATCGATTCCGGTGCCGTGACGACGAGCGCATGAACTGCGTTCGTGGCTTGCGTACAGGCATGCACCGCGCCTTCTCTGGTGGCGTTCAACACCCGGAGTGCTTCACGATCGTCACCGCGACGAGGCTCACCGAGATGTGGCCGGCACAACGCTTCACGGGCTGCACGCACAGCGTCGAGCGCGTCGGTCTTTGAACCGTTCCGTCGCGCTGGTCGGGACGGGTGATCGATCTCAATGATCCGTTCACCAAGCCGCCGCAGCACACGACACAGACCCGGCGCCGTAACTCGACACACCCTCGATCGCCCACGCGCGCCGTTCACGCGGGTAAGCGGCCGCGAGTTGAACGATTTGCGCGTATCCCTTCGCAGTGGTTGCTACCTCGACCGTAAGTAACTCGGCGCCAGTCGCGCTGACGAGCGCCGCGGTGTGGGTGTCCTTGTGCGTGTCGACGCCAACTACGACATCGACCTGTTCTGCCAACGTGTTCATGATCCTCCTCGTGATGGAAACGGATGGTTCCGAACCGAAGAAAAGCGGCGGCAAGACTGTGATGAGTCACGACGACAACGCCGTCGGACATGCTCCTGATTAGGCCAGCACTCAACCCGGGTCGGGGCCGGCAGCAACGAACGGACAGATCCCCAGAAGAGCACGAACGCCGAAACGAACGGCCAGCCAAATCACGGGTCACGAACATTGCCACCAACACCAGCCCAACACGGTCACACGACCGCAGAACGGATACTCACAGCCAAAACA
>JAYUFA010000308.1:0-1840 GCA_043738925.1 Actinomycetota bacterium | reverse complement strand
TGAAGCAACAGGCGGCGTTGGCCAACGGCGCGCTCGGCGTGCTGGCCGACGACATCGTGGCGCTGATCGCGGCAGCAGCCGGTGAAGTCGTGAGCGGCGCGCTCGACGAGCACTTCCCGCTGGTGGTGTGGCAGACCGGATCAGGTACCCAGACCAATATGAACGCCAACGAGGTCATCGCAAACCGCGCGATCGAGTTGTCGGGCGGGGTGCTCGGCTCGAAGCATCCGGTGCATCCGAACGACCATGTGAATTGCGGCCAATCGAGCAACGATGTGTTTCCGGCCGCGATGCACGTGGCGATCGTGCTCGACCTGCACGAGCGCTTGTACCCGGCGGTGCAACAACTGCGCAACACGCTGGCTGACAAGGCCGCCGCGTTCGCCGACGTGGTGAAGGTCGGCCGCACCCACTTGCAAGATGCCGCGCCGCTGACCTTCGGTCAGGAAATTGGGGCGTGGGTGGCCCAGATCGACGATGCGCTCGCGGGCGTGCAAGGTGCTGGGCAGCGAGTCTTGGCGTTGGCGCTCGGCGCCACCGCGGTCGGCACGGGTTTGAACGCACACCCAGGGTTCGGCCAAGAGGCGGCGCGGCGATTGGCCGAAACGACCGGGTACGCGTTCCACCAGGCACCGAACTTGTTCGTGGCCTTGGCTGCGCACGACGCAGTCGTGGGTGTGAGCGCCTCGCTACGCACGCTTGCCGGTGCGCTGACAAAGATGGCGAACGACGTGCGCTGGCTGGCCTCGGGCCCGCGGGCCGGGATCGGCGAGATCAACCTTCCCGAGAACGAGCCCGGCTCGTCGATCATGCCGGGCAAGGTCAACCCGACCCAGTGCGAAGCACTGCTGATGGTGGCCATGCAGGTGTTCGGCAACGACGCGACCGTGGCGTTCGCGGCGACCCAAGGCAACTTCCAGCTCAACGTGGCCAAGCCGGTGATGGCGCACAATGTGCTCGAAAGCGTGGCGCTGCTGGCCGACGCATGCGTGTCGTTTCGTGCGCACTGCGCTCTCGGCATAGAGCCGAACGTGGAGCGCGTCGCCGAGCACTTGGCACGTGACGTGATGCTCGTCACCGCGCTGGTGCCCTCTGTGGGCTATGACCGGGCCGCGTCGATAGCGAAGGACGCGTTGCAACGCAATGTGACCCTGCGCGAGGCGGCGTTGGCTGCGGGCGTGGACGGTGGCGAGTTCGACCGGTGCGTGGTGCCCGCCGAGATGGTGGGCGACTCGTAGCTCTGCGATTCGCCTACATCGAGCGAAACGGCGCATTGCCCTCGCCCACCAATCGTCGATCGCACAGCGCAGCCAATGCCTCACCGCGACCCGGAATGCGAATGCACACCTCGGATTGATCGATGGGTTCGAACGAGGCGTTGACCACGACGCCGCGCCAGCGCGCGGGCGCAGGCTCGGTGAGGTCGAGGAACTCGTGGAGGTTGACGTGGACATCGCACGTGCGATCGGCGAGGACGAGCTGCGCGGGACCGAGGTAGGAAGTCATGACGCCACCTTACGTAGGGGGTCTGACAGCCATGTTGGGGAACAGCAGAGGGACGGCTCGCCCAGCAGTGCTGCACCGAGTACAACGAGGAGGTGGCGTTCTATGACCCGATGAGCCCGGCGACGCTGGACGATCCGTTTCCCGCGTACGAAAAGCTCCGCGCCGAATGTCCGGTGCATCATCACGCATCGTTCACGCCGCCGTTCTTCACCGTGACGCGTCATGCCGACGTGGTTGCTGTCCTCCACGACGTCGAGACCTGGTCGATGAAGTACGGCCCGAGCCCGCAATACACCCGCGGTAGCGGCCTCGTGAGCGACCCTCCCGAGCACAC
>JAYUFA010000307.1:0-4924 GCA_043738925.1 Actinomycetota bacterium | reverse complement strand
CGGTGTGGGGGTACACCACCGCGGGCGCGTGGAAGTACAAGGAGTACGACTACGTCAACCGCGCCGGATCGTTCTTGTTCGAGCCGGCCGGGTCGGTGCACACCCTGCAATGCGTCGAGGACAACACCCACGTGTGGTTCCACATGTACGGCGTGAATCTCAACCTCGACGATGACGGCAACGTCGAGTCCGTGTCCGACGGTGCAAGCGCGCTACGCGGCTACCTCGCGATGTGCGAGGCCCAAGGCCTCGGCACGCCACCCGTCATCGTCATCTGAGCGAGCCGCGCTCAACCAAGTTCGTCGCGCAGGCCGCTTCGCAGGGGGACCATGGCGCGTCAACCCAACACGGCGGCGAGATCGGCCATGCGAGCGCTCTCGTAGGCGTCGCGACGCACGATCGCGACGGGCGCGAGCGCGTCGAACCCACCAGCGCGCTGCGCGTCGAGAACGCTTCGCTGGATCAACACCACGGCATCGGGAACCTCGACACCGAGCCGCATCACTTCGGTGGGATCGCTGAGGATCACCACCCGCCGCTCCGTCGGGTAGAAGATCCACGGTGGAGGCTCGTCGATGTCGGCGAACGCGTAGTACTGCTGTTGGCTCGCCGCAATCGGTGTGCGCGCCACGACGGCGCCCGCCTGCGCGCCCAGCTCGATGCCAGCTGCACCCTTGGTACCGATGACCGTCGAGAACGCGACAACCATCGCGGCCAGTGCCGCTACGACGACCGCTCGTTCGCGGGTGCTGCTTCGTGCATGCCGATCGATCACCGCGGCGACCGCGACGATGACGACGAGAACCACCCAGTAGTTCCAGTAGACGTGGATGGTGGCCCCATTGCGAAACCCGAGCGTGTAGGTCGCAATCGCGGCGAACAAGGCACTCGATGTCACCGCCGACGCGCGGTCGCGCCACAACAGGCACGTGCCGTATGCCGCGAGCAGCAGGGTCCAGATCGGAAACCCCTGGTACGCGAAGCGCATCTGTGATTCGACGAAGCCGTACTTGGTCTGCGTTGCGCCATTGGCGCGAAATCGGAAGGCCTCGATGACGTCGCGCAGATCACCGTAGGCCCATAGCTGCCACGCCACCGTCAGCGCGAGCGCGACGAGCCCCGCTGCTCCGAGCACGCTCATCACGCGGCGCGCCTGTGGGTCGGTGGGGCGCCACGCGGGTGCGAAGCTGCTTGCAGCCAAGAACATCACGAGCAACAGCCCCTGCCAACTGATGATGGCGCCACCAAAACCGACGAATGCGGCGAGCCAAACGGGTACCCGCTGACCACGCTGCACGCGCGCGCCGATCACCAGCGCGCCGAGCGCCCATGGCATCGCGACGGCCTCGTGGTTGAGCATCGGTCCCCACAGCAACAACATCGGCGCGGTCACCGCGAACGCGACGGCGCCGAAACAGGCGAGGCGCGAGCGGCCAAGTGTGCGCAGCAGAACCCACGCGAGCGCGATGCCGGCAAGCACGCTCACGACGGCCGGCACCCGGGCATACACCGCTCGCGTGCCGCCAAGTACATAGACGAGCGCGCTGATGAGATACAGCCCGGGGGGATGATGCGCGTACGTGCCGAACACCGCGGTCTTCGCGCCGAGGCGACTGTTGACAGGGCCCGACTCGACGATCGCGCGGCCACCGTTCATCCACACCGCCGTGTTGGTGCCGTCGTGCGATCTTCCGAGCGGGAGAAACAGACGTGACCACACGGTCACGACGAATGCCGTCGCAAGGAAGGTCACACCGATCACGTCGTACGACACGCGCCGAGCGCCCTTGGTGTTCTGGTCGGATCGCATCAGCTACCGCTCGTCGCGCAACCCAAATCGCTCGCTGTAGAACGCGAGCGCTCGGCGGCGTTCGGCGAGGTCAAGACCGAAGTCTTCCAGGTGGTACTCGACGTTGCCCCACTTGCCGCGCGGGTGATCGACCATGAACGTGCGCATCGCAGCGCGGGTCTCGTCGGTGAACGGCTGATCGGCCAGCGCGTAGATGCGCTCGACCATCGCGACATCGTCGGCCATGAAGTCGTCGAAGGTCACATCGATGGTTTGTGCAGCCGGAAGCACGTCGTGATCGTCGACCGCGGCACGTAGAAAATCCTCGACGATCCCAGCCCAGTAGTGACCGACGCGCACCGGATCGACGACCTCCTGAGTCATGCGGGCCGTGTAGGCGATCATCGTCGCGAGTGACGCCGTGACCGACACCGCGTCGCGGTGCGTGACCACGAACGTCGCGTCGGGAAACGCTGTCGACAGCGGCCCGAACAGTTCGAGGTGTTGCGGCGACTTCAACACCCAACGCTGCGGCCCGCGCTGATGTTGCAGCACCTGTAATACCTTCTTCATCCACAGGTAATACGGCGTTTGATCGTGCGTCTTGTACCACTCGCGCCATGTGGGCATCGGCGCCATCGTGTCGAACATCATTGTCGAACCCGCCACGGCAAGAAGCTGGATTTCTTCGTGCACATGGTCGGGGTACATGTCGTGCATTCGGCGCATGTATGGCACCACGTGATCCTGCATCGACAGCATCGCGTCGCAACGCGACCAACGTGGGTCGACCGCGAAATGCTCGCCCTGCTCGGCGAGCGGTGGCACCGGTTCCAGGCTCTCCCAATACGGTAGCGAACGCAGGTTCGCGTCAGCCGACATCAGGTTGTGCAGATGCGTGGTGCCGGTGCGGGGCAGTCCGCAGATGATGATCGGCCGCGTGATCTCGATGTCATTCGCGTCGGAATGCTTCTTCAGGTAGTCGACGACAAGCAATCGGTTGCGCAGGAACTGGCCGAAGTTGTTGAACGCACTGATGCGTCCGAGCGGACCGAACCCCGATTCGGTCTCGATCGACCGTAGACAGACGGTGTAGGGCTCGCGATACAAGTCGTCGCCGAAATCGTGGAGGTCGGTGTCGGCCGTGGCCTGGGCTTCGAGCGCGGCAAGATCGAACCGCAACGCCGCCGCCATCTCGCGAGACCCTTCGCGCATTGCGACAACGTCGTCGGGAAGACGCGGTTGCGCGAGGTCGTCGATGCGAACCGTTCCTGGTGTGCGACTCACTGCTTCCCCCTCGTTGGTCGCGCTCGACCGTGTCCCGTCCGACAGATTCCCACACGTGATGCCAGACTGTCGTCGGCTCGACAGATCAGGGGAACATCATGGAATATCGGTCGCTGGGCAACTCAGGACTGCGGGTGTCGGTTGCCGGTCTTGGCTGCAACAACTTCGGGATGCGCATTGACTACGACCGCACCGTCGAGGTGCTCGACGCTGCCATCGACGCTGGCGTCACGTTCTTCGACACGGCACGCATGTACGGCGGCGGCAAGTCCGAAGAGTTCATGGGCGAGGCGTTGAAGGCCAAGCGCGACCAGGTGATCATCGCCACCAAGTTCGGCGGCCCGACCAAGGTCGACGACGCAACCGGGTCTCGTCGCCACATGATGCGCGCCATCGAGCTGAGCCTGCGGGCGTTGCAAACCGACTACATCGACCTCTACCAGCTGCACTTCCCCGATCCGACCACACCGATCGAGGAGACACTCTCCGCGATGGACACCGCCGTGCAACAGGGCAAGGTCCGCTACATCGGCTGTTCGAACTTCACGGGTTACATGGTCGCCGACGCTCATTGGATCGCGAAGACCCGCGGGTTCGAACACTTCATCACGGTGCAGAACGAGTGGAGCCTGCTGACGCGTACGGTCGAGAACGAAGTCAAGGCGGCGTGCGAGCAGTTCGGCGCCAGCATCCTGCCGTACTTCCCCCTGGCGTCCGGCTTCCTTACCGGCAAGGTCAAACGGGGCGAGCAGGCCCCCGCCGACAGCCGCCTCGCCAACGCATATTTCGCGTCGTCGATGACCGACGCCAACTTCGACCGTGCCGAGAAGCTCGGCGCGTGGGCCGAGGCGCATGGCCGATCGATGACCGAGGTTGCGTTGTCGTGGTTGGCGAGTCAGCCGGTCGTTGGTTCGGTCATCGCCGGTGCCACCTCACCCGAGCAGGTTGCCACCAACGCCGCCGCGACCAAGACCGACCTCACCGCGGCCGAGGTCACCGAGATCGGCACCTTGATGCTCTGACGCCCGGCGGGCTCGTCAGCCCACTGACCTGACCGTCAGATCAGGTTGACGAGCTTCAGGCCGCTGGCAATCAGCACGATTGGCATGGCGCGGCGCACGATCGTGGTGTCATGGCCCGATGACAGCCGAGCACCGAGGTACACCCCAGGCATCGCGCCGAGTAGCAGCGACGCGGTCACCCCGAACTTCACGTCGCCGAGCAGCAGATGGCCGGTGGCCGCGGCGGCAACGAGCGGGATGGCTTGTACGAGATCGGTACCGACCAGTTCGTTGCGCGGCAGGCGTGGGTAGAGCATCGAGAGCACCACGATCATCAGCGAACCCGAGCCCACCGACGTCATGCCCACGATCGCCCCGCCGAACAGACCGAGCAGCAACGTGGGGATGACCCGCACCGGGCTGGGCTCGCTCGACACGTGGGCTTCGTTGTGTCGCCGCACGCGATCGCGCACGATCATCGTGACCGCGGTGAGCAGCAGCGCCACACCCAACAACTTCTTGATGACGTTGCCGGTGTCCGCACTGTGGATCAGCTGCAAGATCGCGACGCCGGCGAACGCGCCAGGGACCGAACCGATACACAACCAGCGAACGATGTCGCTGCGCACCGTCTTGCTGCGCCAATGCACGGCGCCCCCGATGGGCTTCATCACCAACGACGCGACCAGGTCACTGCCAACCGCAGCCGCGGCATCGATGTGGAAGAAGAACACGAGCATCGGGGTGAGGAGTGCGCCACCGCCCATCCCGGTAAGGCCGACGAGGAACCCGCCGAGCAGACCACCCAGCGACAGCAGAGGATCGATCGACATCGTTCAGTCCTGCT
>JAYUFA010000306.1:0-4934 GCA_043738925.1 Actinomycetota bacterium | reverse complement strand
CAGCTGGGCTTGTCCGATGGCCTGCCCGTGCACCCGCCATTGCGCGCCACCGTCGACTCGCTCATCGCCGGCAGCGGTCTCGCCGCCGATGACGTCCTCGGATTGATCCCACCGCGCGACGGCGTGGCCACCGTTGAGATTGTCGCAGCGAACGCGGCGATGGCCGGCGCGCGACCGGAGTACATGCCGGTGATCTGCGAAGCGGTCCGCGCAATGTGCGAGCCGTCGTTCAATCTGCGCGGCGTCGTGTGCACCACGCACAGCTGTTGGCCGCTCGTCATCGTGTCGGGCCCCATCGTCGACACCTTGCAGATGGCTACCGCCGAGTGCGTTTTCAGCGGAGGAGGATCGCGCGCCAGCGTCACCATCGGCCGCACTATCAAACTGTTGATCTGGAACGCCGGCGGCGCCGTGCCCGGCGAGCCGGTGAAGGAAGTCTTCGGTCACCCCGGCCGGTTTTCGTTCACACTCGCGGAGTCATCGCGCTCACCGTGGGAGCCGTTCCATGTTGCGCGTGGCGTCGATGCCACGAGCGCGGTCACGATGTACGCGTGTGAATCACCGATCCTCGTCAGCATGTGGGGCCTCGACGACGCGCCCGAGACACGGCTCGAATCGATCGCTGATGCGATGCGTCATCGTGGCAGCAACAACACACACACGATGGGCGAGATGTTGGTGTGCTTCACGCCGTCCGAGGCTCGCCATCTCGCAGCGTGCGGCTGGTCCAGGCGCGATGTACAAGAGCACTTGTATCAGCGTGCTCGGCGGTCCATCGCCGAACTGCGCCCGCAAGGGCCGCTGCGGCCCGACACCTCGCCCGAGCACTGGTACACGTGGTGGCCGACCGACGTTGACCAATCACGCGATGACACGCTCGTGCCAGTGGTCAATGGCCCCGACGCCATCCACATCGTGGTTACAGGTGCCGACTCGATTCCGTTCGCCGCGGTGTGTCACGGCTGGGGTCACCTCGGTGGTTACGCCGTCACGCTGGCGTTGGAGGCCGGATAGTGCCATACCAACTGGTCGATCCGCGTGGCCACACCGATGCAGCCACCACGGTCTCGCCCGCGCCGCGGCGCGGCCTTGGTGACAGTCCGTTCACTGTTGGCTTTCTCATCAACGAGATCAGTCGCCAGAGCGGACCCGATTTCATGGCGTACTCGTTGGTGATCGAGTCGCTCTTGCGGGAGCGACTCGGCGCGCTCCACGTGCACCGCGACGCGAAGCCGGTGCTCTCGCGTCCTGCCGATCGGGCGATGCTCGACGGCTATCGAAGTTGCCGCGGCGTCGTCAGCGGCCTTGCGAAATGAGGCAGCTGCACGTCGGGCAGTGTGCTCGACTCCGCCAACCTGGAAAAGCTCGGCATCGCCTCGCTCACTGTGGTGACCGCGCCCTTCGAGACTGCTGCGAGGACTGTGGCTCGCAGCCAGGGATTGCCCGATCTACCGTTGCTGATCGTGCCCCACGACTACCTCGAAGAGGACGAGCCGGCCATCCGCGCCAAGCTTGCACCACATCTCGACTTCATCGTTCACGCACTGTTCGGAGCGTGACGCGGTGATGTTCGACGACGACGCCGAACCGAATACCAGCGTCGAGCTCACGCTCTGAGGTTGTAGCTCCGCGTGGATGTCGATGAGAGATACGAACCCGAGCCGCTCACCGCCCCGCGCGTCGCACGCGCCCGACAAGCCGCGCTCGCCGTATCGGCCGAAGGAGCGCCCCTGCTTGTTGTCGGCGTGGCGATCACGATCTACGTCGGCGTCTTCGGCTGGCTCACGTGGCAACAGCAGCGCAACTACGGCACCTTCGGTTTTGACATGGGCATCCACGACCAGGGCATCTGGTTGCTCAGTCGGTTCAAGACCCCGTACGTGACGGTGGTCGGCCGCAACTATCTCGGCCATCACCTCAACCTCGTGGCGTTCTTCTACGTGCCGTTCTACTGGCTTGGTGCCGGCCCGAAATTCTTGTACCTCACCGAGACACTCGCGCTCGCGTTCGGCGCGGTGCCCGTATACCTGTTGGCGCGCGATCAACTGCATCAACGTTGGCTCGGCACCGCGTTCGCGACCGCCTACCTGCTGCATCCCACGCTCGAGTGGATCAACTGGTGGCACTTCCATCCCGACGCGTTGATGGTCACACCGCTGCTGTTCGCGTGGTGGTTCGCGACGAGGCAACGGTGGCGCGCCTTCGCGATCTGTTGTGTTCTTGCGATGTTCGCCAAAGAGGACGCAACAACCGCGGTCATCATGATTGGGCTGATCCTCACCGTCCGTTTGTGGAACACGAACCGCCGCGTCGGGCTATTCACGATGGCCGGTGGACTCGCCTGGTTCCTCGTCGCCACGAAGCTCCTGATGCCGCACTTCAACCACGGCGAGCCGGCTTTCTACGAGGACTTCTTCCCCGGCCTCGGCAACGGACTCGGCACCATCGTGCGCAACGCCATCACGCATCCGAGCCGTTTGTACGACCCGCTCCTCGGACGCAGTACCTCGACCGGCATTCGTCACGGGCCCGTGCTTGATGCGTTTCGCACTGACGTCTACCGCTACTACCTACGCTTGTTGATTCCGATGTCGGTGCTCGCGCTGCGCAAGCCGCTGCTACTGCTCATCGGCGCGCCGATGCTCGTGATCAATGTGCTGTCGTCGTTGTCGTACACGCACGACGCCAAGTTCCACTACTCGTCGATCGTCCTCGTGGCCATCGTGCTGGCCACGATCGAAGGCTGCAAAGCTTTCGGAGATCGCCGCGCGACGTATAGCTGGGTGACGGTTGCAGTGGTCGTGGTGTTCGCGCTCGTGGCCAATGTCTGGTGGTCGCCGTCACCGCTCGATACCGGCACGTACGACAGTGGGATTTGGGCTCGGCGGTTGTCGACTCCCGTGCCGCTGCGGACGGCGGCGCTCGATCACATGGTGGCGCTCGTCGCGTCGAACTCCGGCGTCTCCGCGACGTACTCGCTCGTTCCCCATGTCACCCATCGCGTCACCGCCTACGAGTTCCCGAACCCGTGGTGGGTGACCAACTGGCTCGACTGCGGCAGCTCACCACATCCTGATCGCGTCGACACGCTGCTCATCGACACCGCCGTACTCGACTCGGCCACGAACCCGATCTTCGGGCTCAGTCCGAAGGAGTTGTTCCGAGAACTCACCGACCCCGCGGACGGCGAGTTCTCGGTCGTCGGCTCAGAAGCCGGAGTTGTCGTCGCTCAACGCGTGCGACCCCCGACGCTCACGTTCGACAGCCCCCGCCCCAAATGCAACTGAGGAGTCGATCGTTACGCGAACTCCTCAACCGATCGCACGCGACCGTCGCCATGGGTGAAAACCACATCGTTGTAGCCCTTGCCCGCGGGGACGACATCGAAGATCGCGGGATTGTTGAAGCCGACATACAGCGTCTTGCGACATGCGTCGTGTGCGGTCGGAGGGGGCGCCACATGCAAAACGTGCGCGTAGTGCACGGTCACGTCGCCGGGCACGGCGTCGACGGCGACCACCGGCCATTCAGGGTGCCGATCGACGGCATCGGGAAGGTTCGTATGGTGATGCGACCCGGCAAGAAACTTGAGCTGACCGTTGGCCGCGTCAGCACGGTCGAGTTGCACGCCGATGTTGAGCGACGGACACAGCACGGCGTGGCCGCCCATGCCGCAATCGCGATGCCAGGGAAGATCCGACAATCCGCGGATGACGTCCGGATTCTTCATCACCACCGTGTATCCATCGAGCCGATCGGGCGACGGGCGAAGCGGCCCACCGTGCAACGCTGCAATGCGGGCGACACGCGGATCGTCATGCATCGACGCGAACACCGCTGATCGCTCGCTCACGTACGTAAGGCGACAACACACCTCGTTGCCCGCACTATCGGTGGCCCACCATGAGCGTCCATCGTCGGGTGCCGCTTCAACGCGCAGGCGCGCGTACTCCGCGTTGAACTGTGCGATCTCCTCTTCGGAGAACACCCCGCGCAGCACGGCGAACCCGGCGACCTGCAAGAAGGTAGCGATGTCGCGGTCGGCATCGTCCAAGGAGAACGATCGACCGAGATCAAGCGGCTGGCCGGACTCATCAGTGAGTGCGTCGCGCGCCGCCACGTCGTACAGCGGACGATCGAACCACAGGTGTTGCAGCGGTGGCTCCCACCTCACGAACGCCTCGAGCGTGCCGCGAACAATCGCCAGACGATTGGAGTACAGCAGTCCGAAGATCGACCAACGTTCGTGGACGAGATCGTCGAACGCGCCGGCGTCGAGTGCGACCGCAACGCCTCCGTCGTCGCCGCGGCCGACACGCAGCCGGCTTCCCTCGGTGCTGTAGGTCCACGACGACTGGCCCACCGTCAACGTCAAGCTACGCGGCGCGCCGAGCTCAGCGACTACGCCCGCACCACGCACGGTCACCGGCCCGCGCAGGGCATCGTGGAACACGTCGAACGACTCGGCACTCTCGATCATCGTCACGCGACAAAGGTTAGAGCACCGACGCGGGCCGGGCTCGAGCTCACCCCGACGCGAGTTGGTAGACGCGAGTTGGCAGACGCGGCGCGGCACGGCGAGGGTGCCCGCCGGGCGCAGGCACGAACACACGGGTGATCCAAGTGACCGAGACAGACAACCGACCGCCGCTTCCGGCGGATCACTACATCGCGATGTTGGCCATTGAGCTGTCCCTCGACGATGGGGAGGTGCGCGGGTCGGCACCGGTGCGCCGCGAGCTGTTCGCGCCGGGTACCGATCGCGTGCGCACCGGGCTGCTCGCCACAATGGTCGACCTTGTCGCCGGGCACGCGCCGATCGGTCCGGTAGGGCCCACGATCGATCTGCGGGTGATGCTGTTCGGCGCGCCGCCGACCAGCGGTCGCATTCATCTGCATTGCCGCCCGTTGCGCACCGGCAAGCGGCTCATCGT
>JAYUFA010000305.1:0-1856 GCA_043738925.1 Actinomycetota bacterium | reverse complement strand
GCGTTGGTGTCGTGGTGTCGACGTGCGGCGTGGTGATGTGCATCTTCGCTACCGGGCTGTGGATGTGGATCGTCGCGCGCGTGGCGATGGGTCTCGGTAGCGGCATGGTGTCGCCGGCGACGCGTCGCGTCGTCATCGCGCGCGACCCTGAGCACGTCGGCGCGAACCTCGGCATGCAGGGAGCGTTCGATGTCGCGGGATTCGTCGTGGGGCCACTCGTGGCGGGCGTGCTGGCGCAGATCGTCGGTCTTCGAGCGCCGTTTGTCTTCCTTGCTGTCGTCAACGTGGTGCTGCTCGTTCTGGCATCGCGCCTCGACCTACGAGCAGGCGTGCTCGCCACCGAGAAGCGTCGCGTCACGGCATTACTGCGACTCCCCGCGATGCAGGCAGCCTTGTTCGCGTCGATCGCGTTCTACATCACGATCGGCATGTTCGAAGCGGTGTGGTCGTTGCTGCTCGATGATCTCGGCGCGAGCACCCTTCTCATCGGGTTGTCGTTCAGCTTCTTCACCATCCCCATGGTGGTACTCGCGCCCATTGGCGGACGGGTCGCGCAGCGTCGCGGACCGATGAACGTGGTCGTATTCAGCATCTTCGCTGCGTCGTTGTGCACGTTGTCGTACGCGTTCGCGCCGCTGTGGCTGTTGCTCGTGATCGCGCTCGTCCACGCGTGCGCCGATTCGTTCACGATGCCGGGCAACCAGGTCGCGGTTGCGATGTCGAGCCCACCCGACCAACTTGCAGCAGGTCAAGGGTTGCTCGGCTCGGTGGGCCTGCTCGTGGCCGGTGCGATGGGCTACGTCGGAGGCACGCTCTACGACCATGCCGGGCGCGTGTGGGTGTTCGCCTCGACTTCGGCGGGGATGTTGGTGTTCCTCGCGCTCGCTGCTTGGCGGGCGGGCGCCGTGCGCTCGGCCGAGCGTTCGTTCGACGCTTGAGCACCGCGGCGGTGGCTCAGCCGACGACGTTCGCCGCTCCGGGCGGGGACGCACATTCGAGCATGTCAGCGCCGCGCCATTCGTACACGTCGTCGAGAAGATGAACGTGCTGCGATGCCGTGAGCGCGTCGCGATAGGCGCGACCGAGCGCGCTCGACGCGTACACCGCGTGTGCGCCACCGTTGCGGTAGGCGAACGTCGCTACATCGACGGCCACTTCCGCGGCATGCGTAGCCGCGCAGCGTGCATCGAGGAAGAGGTGCTGATCGACAGCCGGGGCTGCAGCGTCGAGCTCTGTCAACACGCAGCGCACGTGAGCGCGTACTGACGCGAGCCGGGTGAGTGCGCGTCCGAGATCGCGTAGGAACGCAGGGCGCTGATCGAGCGCATGCGCGCTGCCGAGTCGCTGCTTGTTGCGCGCGGCCACCGCACACTCCTCCAGCGCTCGTCGCGTGCACCCGAGGGTGACCCCGGTGTGGTCAGGCGTGAGATAGGCCTGGATCGGCATGTTGAACAGGGGGCCGCCGCGTTCGGGCGGACCGGCGAGCGAGAACGCGCGCCGTGCTGGCACAAAGAGCTCATCGATTGTGTAGTCGCAGCTACGCGTTCGCGCGAGTCCCGGTGAGTCCCAGGTGTCGTGGACGACGACCTCGTCCACGGGGAGCGCAAACCAAACCGGCGATCCGTCGTCGGTGCGTGTGGCGCCGCACGCGACCCATTGGGCGTCGCGGATGCCACTTGCAAAGCCCCATCGGCCAGTGAGGGAGAAGCCGTCAGCAACGGGTGTCGCATGGCCCGACATCGGAAAGGTGCCGCAGAACTGCGGCCACGTGCCACCGCCGAACGTCAGAACCTCATCGAGGCCCTGCTGGGGGAGCCGTGCCGCGACGATGCCTGCGCTCGATGCCATGAACGCAT
>JAYUFA010000304.1:0-4947 GCA_043738925.1 Actinomycetota bacterium | reverse complement strand
GGAAGATGCCGTTCTGGCCCACACGCGCCGGCCCCCCCGCTCGGTGGTACTCCTCCTCGAAGATCAGCCACTCCCACAGCGACGCGGCACGACCGCCGTACTCGACCGGCCACGCCACCACCGACCATTGGTCGATGGCCATGATGCGCTCCCACTCGCGGTGCGCGGCGAACCCTTCGGCGGTGTCGAGCGAGGGGAGCGCCGGATAGGGCACGCTTGTCTCGAGCCACGAGCGCGCTTCGGCGCGGAACGCTTCCTCGGCTGCGGTCGGCGTGAAGTCCATCATGCACCGCCGGCGGGGTGACCCGCATCGCGCATTCGCCGCGCGTCCATGCCCGCCAGGGAGTCACCCAACACTTCGGCGTTGTGCGCGTGGGCGAGGTGGTGCAGACCGAAGACGGCGTCCATACCGGAGTGCAGGCCCATGAGGTCCTCGCACTGGTTTACGGCCTTCTTCGTGAGGGCCAGGCCGAAGGCGGGCATAAGGGCGATACGCCGTGCGACGTCGAAGGTCGCCTCCTCCAACTGGGCGAGGGGGACGACGCGGTTGACCATCCCGAGTGAGCGCGCCTCGTGGGCGTTGACGGGTTCGCCGAGGAAGAGGAACTCCTTCGCGAAGCGGGGCCCCATCACCCATGGGTGCGCGAAGTACTCGGCTCCCGGAATACCCATGCGGACCACGGGGTCGGCGAAGAACGCGTCGTCGGCGGCGATGACGAGGTCGCACGCCCACGCGAGCATCAACCCGCCGGCGATGCATGCGCCCTGCACCATGGCGATCGTGGGCTTCGGGATCTCACGCCACCGGCGGCACATCCCGAGGTACACCTCCTGCTCGCGGGCGAGGCGCGCGTCGGCGCCGGTGCGCGTCGTGTGGTCCCACCAGATCGACGCGTGGCGGGGGTACGAGACATGCGCGTCGCGCTCGGGGGTGCCGATGTCGTGGCCAGACGAGAAGTGCTTACCCGCACCAGCGAGCACGATCACCTTGACGGCGTCGTCGTCGACGGCACGCACGAAGGCCGCGTCGAGCCCGTAGGTGATGGCGCCATTCTGCGCATTGCGGTATTCCGGCCGGTTCATCGTGACGACGGCGACGTTGTCGCGGACCTCGTAGCGCACCGCATCAGCGTCCATGACGGCATCCTTTCGTCGAGCGTGCCGAGATGGGTCTGCGCTGGTGCGGTCCCCCACGGCCGTGGTCGTGACCGGCGGCGGCGGCGATCGTCCGGTGTATCAGGCGGCCACCACCGCGTATCCGAAGGCGTGAGGCGCGCATCTCAGGGGTGCTGCTCGCTCACGGACAGGACCTCGCCGGTCATGTACGAGCTGTAGTCGCTCGCCAGGAACACGATCACGTTGGCCACTTCCCACGCCTCGGCCGAGCGTCCGAACGCCTCGCGCGCGGTGAGCCGGTCGAGGAGCTCCTGGGTGGTGACCTTCACGAGGTTCGGGTGCAGCACGAGGCTCGGCGCGATCGCGTTGACTCGGATGCCGAACGGCGCGGCTTCCGACGCCGCCACGCGCGTGAACGCCATCACGCCGGCCTTCGCTGCGGCGTAGTGCGCCTGGCCGGCCTGCGCTCGCCACCCGCTCGCCGACGCGTTGTTCACGATCACGCCGCGACCGCGCGGCTTCATGTGGGCGAGAGCGGCACGCACGCAACGGAACGTTCCTGTCAGGGTGACCTCCAGGACGTCGTACCATTGCTCGTCGGTCATCTCGTCGATGGGCGCGGTGCCGCCGAGCCCGGCGTTGTTCACGAGGATGTCGACGCCACCGAGCTCGGACTCCGCGCGGGCGAACATCTCGCGCACGTCGTGCTCGTGGCGGACGTCGCACACCATCGCGAGCGGCTCACGGCCGCTCAGCCTCGCGAGGTCGGCCGCGGACGCACGCAGCCGGCGCTCGTGGCGGTCGCTGATAGCGACGATCGCGCCCTCCTCGGCGCACCGCCGCGCCGTGGCGAAGCCGATGCCGGTGCCGGCCGCGGCGGTGACGAGTACCGTGCGCCCTTGCAGCAGCCCGCGCGCAGGGGGGCACTGGGGTGGCGCTCCGCTGGGCACGATCAGCCGTCGATGCCGAGCACACGAGCCGCGTTGTCGCGGAGAAACTTCGGCCACACGTCGTCGCGGAACGCCACGTCGTCGAGCTCGCGGAAGATGCGCTCGAGCTCGAATCCCCAGGGGTAGTACCCGCCGTAGATGATCTTGTGCGCGCCGCGAGTGTTCGCGTAGTCGACGATCTCGCGCGGGTAGTAGCGGGGCGCGAACGCGGTGGTCGAGTAGTAGAGGTTCGGCCACTTCAACATGAGTTTGACGGTGTGTGCGACCCATGGCTCGCATCCGTGGCGGAAGACGAACTTCAGGTCGGGGAAGTCGTAGCAGACTTCGTCCACGAGGCCGGGGTGCTGCGATGCCATCGGGACCCGCGGGCCAGGCACGCCACCCTGCACGAACACGGGGATGTCGAACTCGACACAGGCGCCGTAGAGGACGTAGGCGCGCTTGTCGTCGATCGGCACCGGTGGGTTCTTGCCGGCCGGGAAGAACTGCGCAGCGACGACGCCGTGCCGCTCGACCGCACGCCGCAGGTCGCGTACCGAGTCGACGCCGCGGTTCGGATCGACCTCGAGCGAGCCGAGCAGGCGGTCGGGGTGCTCGCGGAGCGCCCGCACGTGGAGGTCATCGTCGAGGTTCACCGGTACCAGGCCGCGTTCGATGCCGAAGCGATCCATCTCGAACAGCAGCCGGGTGATGCTGTCGGCATCGCGATGCACCTCGGGCGTGTGCGTGAACATGTAGCCCGCTGGGTGCGTGAAACCCCGACTGGCCTTGTCCCGCAGAATCGCCGCCATCGACTCCTGCCAGTCGCGTCGATCGACGCTCGGGAGGCCGATCATCGTGTCGATGACGGCGACGTCGTTCGGAACCGCCATTGTATTGCCCCCCGGCAGAACAAGCGCTTGCTATCCGGCATCGTGACGACCGGCCGCCGCAATGTCAAACGGCGCGCTGAGAGGCGCAACACCGACGGGCGAGTTCGTCAGCGGCGCCCCCGCATCGGGGCTGTCGTCTCGACTGGTAACGGTCGCCATTTCCCGACTGGTCCTCGAGCGTGACTTGCCTTCAACAGCTTCGATGAGCGTCCGTTCGTCAGTTGCGAAAGCGGCGAGCGATGTGCTTTCGACGTTCTTCGATTTGCGCCGCGCGCTGTGACGCGCCGAAGGTCGGTGTGGTGGCGGGCAGTGCGGCGCGCAAGTCATCGAGCGGCACCACGCTGCAGCACGGCACCGGACTGTCCTTGGTGCGGATGAAGCGATAGGTCACCATCGTTTGGCGAAGTCCCGACGTGTCGAGCCAGTTCTGTACACCGGGGTCCTCGTGTGCGACCACGATGCGATAGCGGCCGTCGTCGTCGATGTGGAGCTGCGAGCGGTTGAGGCTTGTGGTGCGGTTGGCGATGTCGAGCGACTCGAACCAGCCGAGGTTGTAGAGCATGAAGTTCCAGGTCCACGCGTCGGGCGCGGCGCCTTCGATGAGTAGCGCGCTGCCCGGGTCGAGATCAGCGAAGCCGGATCCGTACGCGATGGCGTTGGACCCGCCGGCCGCTGCTCCCGGCGCGGTGATGTTGTTGAAACCGCACCGCTCGAGGCCTGCCTCGATGTAGCGGTTCCAGTAGCGCAGCGAGGCTTCGATCCACTCGATGGCGTCGTCGAGTCGCGCGGCGAGCTGCGTCGCGTCGAGCGGCGCCGGCGCGTCAGCTACCCCGCCGACGCGTTCGATGCGGAATGTGCCGGGGGTGTCGGTCCGCCAGTCGTCGAAGTATTGGCGGATGGTGACGTTGGTTGTGCTCTCGTCGAGCGGCATCCAGTTGCCGGGTTGATCGGGGCCGCCGATTGTGAGTTCGAACGATCCGTCATCGCCGCGCACCAGGTCGTCGTGCCAGCGTTCGGCGTACATTCCGTACTGCTCGAGGTGCATGTCGCCTTCGTGCGTCGAGATCACGAAGCCGTGGGTCGTAGCGCCGTTGCCTGTGATGCGGTACACGGCGTCACCGCGCACCCGGGCTCGCAGGTAGGTGTTATCGACGTTCGGACCGCCCCACTTCGTGACGTCGTCGTCGTGGCGATAGAACGCCGGGAAGTCGGCGTCGCCGAACTCGATGCTCCATTGCAGCCCGAGCGCGACGATGCGCGACAGATAGCGGATGCCGTCGACGGTCGCCCGTTCGCCGGTGGGGTAGGGCGGCATCGCGAGCTCGGGTCCGAGCGCACCGAGTCGGTTGAGCAGCGCCGGCCACAGAGTTCGCGCCAACCCGACCCCGTCAATCGGCTGGTTGGCCTGGCGGTCGTTGCGCAATGTGCCCACCCCCGAGCCCAACGTACGGCGCGCCCGAGCCTGTGGTCAACCGCCCGGACGTGCTCATCCGGGCCGTTGGATCGAGCGAAGCAACCGCGCCATCGCCACCGCGGTCGGTCGCGGCGGTCATACGGTCGGGTCGGTCAGATCGGCGGCGAAGGCTGATGGTGGCATGCCGACGTGTCGGGCGAAGGCGACGCTGAAGGCGCTGCTGGAGCGGTAGCCAACGCGCCGGGCAACTTCGGTGACAGGCATGCGGTCGCGAGTCAAGAGGTCCTTGGCGATCGCGATCCGCCAAGCGGTGAGGTAGTCCATCGGCGATGTGCCTACGGTCTGATCGAAACGCGCGAAGAAGGTCGAGCGCGAGAGCGAGGCCTCAGCGGCCAAGCGGCCGGCCGTCCAGTGCTGGGATGGATCCTCGTGCATGCGGCGTAGGGCGACGGCCACCTGCTTATCGGCCAAGCCACGCAACAATCCGGCGGGTGCCGTGGCGCCGTCGAAGGAGCGGAACGCCTCGACGAACAACACTTCGAGCAGGCCCGCGAGCACGACGTCACGGGCGGGGCGATCGGCTCTGCATTCGTCG
>JAYUFA010000303.1:0-4966 GCA_043738925.1 Actinomycetota bacterium | reverse complement strand
CACCTGGCGGTCTTGGTGCGTCCCCGCGTACGGGCGGCACGCGTGGTGGCAAGTCGGGCGCGCGTCCCGGGGGAGCGAAGCCCGCAGGTGCGCGTCCCGGTTCGGCCAAGTCGACTGCGGCGGCGCGTAGTGGTCCGACGCGCACGGGCCCACCGCGGAGTGCGGCACCATCGCGCGGTGGCCCATCGCGCGGTGGCCCATCGCGCGGCACGAGCAGCCGTCGTACCGCTGGCGCAGGGCTGCGCGGCGCGACACCGGTGCGTCGCGAAGGCGACTCGTCGAAGCGTGCGCTCGGCGGCGAACAGGTTGAGGGTCGCCATGCTGTTTTTGAGCTGTTGTTGGCCGGTTCGCGGCGCGTGCGCGAGGTGATCCTCGCGGGTGATCTCGACGCGGCGCCGATCCTCGATGACATCATCGACCTTGCCGACGAGCTGAAGGTGACGATGCGCGAGGTCTCGCCCGGCAAGTTCGAGGCCATGGCGCGCACCGACGCGCCACAAGGTGTTCTCGCCATCGCTGCGCCGCTACGCGAGTACGAACTTGAGGAGTTGATCGAACCAGGCGCCGACGGGCGGCCGCCGTTCGTGCTCGTGCTCGACGGCGTCACCGATCCGGGCAACCTCGGCGCGCTTTTGCGCTCGGCCGAATGCGCTGGTGTCTCGGGTGTGATCCTGCCGCGCCATCGCGCTGCCCACATCACGCCCACCGTGACGAAGTCGGCTCAGGGCGCGATCGAGCGATTGCGAATGGCCACCGTGCCCGGCATTCCAACCGCGTTGCGCACGTTGCGCGATGCGGGCGTTTGGACCGTCGGGCTGGCGGCGGATGCCGAGCAGTCATTGTTCGCGCTCGAGCTCGCCACTGAACCAGTCGCGCTGGTTCTCGGCGCGGAGGGTGACGGTCTTGCACCGCTTACCCGCAAGTTGTGCGACGCGATGGTGTCGATACCGCTACGCGGTCGGCTGAACTCGCTCAACGTTTCGGTGGCCGGTGCGCTTGCTTGCTTCGAGATCACGCGCCGCCGTGATGCGGCTCGATCCGTGTGAGCATTGGCTGGCGCGTGTCGTTGTCCGTACCGGCGTCTGAGGCTGAACTCGCGGCCGATCGCTTGTGGGGCTACGGCGCGCTCGGTCTCGAAGAGCGCGGTGATAACCCGGTGCTGTTACTGGCCGGATTTGGCGACGAGGCCGAGGCGCGAGCCGCCGCGGCTTTGGAACCGGGCGCCGGAGTCGAAGCCATCGAAGACGACTCGTGGGCCGATGAATGGCGGGCGTTCGCGCGCCCGACCCGCGTTGGCGCCGTGTTGGTGCAGCCCGCCTGGTTGGAGCTGGCGGACGATCACGGCGCGACGACGGTGATCACCATCGACCCGGGCCGCGTGTTCGGCAGCGGGTCGCATGCTTCGACCGTTCTTGCGTTGCAGGCGCTGTGGGCCGAACCGCTCGACGGAGCGTTCGTGCTCGACGTCGGCACCGGCAGTGGGGTGCTTGCGATCGCGGCGGCGTACCGCGGCGCGGCGCGTGTGCTCGCTACAGATGTTGATCCCGCCGCGTTGGAGGCATGTACCGACAACGCGGCACGCAACGATGTGGCGGCGCGTGTCATCGCGGTGGACGAGCATCCGTCTGCGTTCGCGGCCACCTTCGACTGCGTGATCGCGAACCTCCTCGCGGTCACGTTGCGCGAACTCGCGGGCGACCTGGTGACCGTTGTCGTGCCCGGCGGCTCGTTGGTGCTGAGTGGCATGCTCGAAGCCCAACTGGACGAGGTCACCGCGGTCTTCGTCGAGGCTGGCTGCTCACTGCGTGATGTACACCGGGTCGATGGATGGGTGGCCGCAGTGTTCGACCGCGATGATCCCGACAGCTACGACGAGCCGCTCGACGAAGACTGGTTCGACGATTCACCTTGGCCGACGCGCGACGAGGGCACGCGCGCGAAGCTTCAGCTTCCGCTGAAGCCCTCAAGCGCGTAGGCAACCGTCGAATCCGCCGAGCGGATCGGGCACCGACTTGCCGGTGGACGGCACGATCATCGTGGCCACGTCGACGGTGTCAGCGGTGGCCGCCAGGGTCTCAACGAGCGCGGACCAGCATCCGTTGGTGCGAGCGATGACGAGGTACGACACGTCCGCCAGCGCACCCGTTGTGTCGACCGGATGGAGATCGCAGCGCCAGTCCTTGCCGGGACCGACGTCCGGCTGGTCGGGTCCGCCGCGGTAGCAGCTTGCTTCGACGCGCAGCGCCTGCGGAGTAGGCGCGCGCAAAAGCTGGTCTCGCTTGATCAAGAGCCGTCCGTAGACCGTGGAGATGTCACGTTCCAGGGCCGGACGTGTGACGTCCTGGTTCGAGCATCCGATGAGCCCGAGCGACAGCGCGAGGACCGTGAGCAGAACAAGGACCGTGCGTGGGCGTGGAATGAGAAGAGTCATCGGTCAGCCTCCGGTGATGTCGCGGCGTCGGAAGACGACGTACGAGACGGCGATGGGCGCCACGGCATAGAGCACCGAGACCCAGATGACGCGTACGACCATCGCCGTGTATCTCGGGTCGTGGAAGAGCCCATGGAACGCTTCGAACTGCGAGGTGAGCAGGTAGTGCCGCAGCGTGCTGCCGCCGGCGTTGAGGAACCCGAGGAGCTGCATCAGGAACGAGACGATCACGGGCGTCAGTACGCCGGCGATGCCGTTCTTCGACAGCAGCGACGACGCGAGCGCGAGCGCGGTGAACGCAAGCAGCGGAAAGAGCGCCAGCAACCAGCTGCCCGCGACGAGCAGCACGGCACGCCCGGGCGAGATGTCTTCGCCGGAGAGCGAGGTCAGCGGGTGAAACCCGAAGCGCAATCCGAAGCCGACAATACTGATGATGGTCATGAGCACGACGAGGGCTGCGGCGTACAGCGCACCGGCGAGAACCTTTGCGACGAACACCTTGTCGCGGCTCACCGAGCGAGTGAGGTACGTCTTCCACGTGCCGTGATGGTCCTCGGCGGAGAACAGGTCGCCGGTGACCATCGCCGTGAGCAGTGGGAGGAACCACATGCCACCGAACCCGAGTAACACCAGCGGCCCAGCCAGACCCGTGTCGCGGATGTAGCGACCGAACGGCGTGTCCTTCGGTAGCGCGGTGTTGTGCAGGCTCATGGCCGCGACGAGTACGAGGGGACCGATGCAGGCCGCGCCGACGCCGATCCAGGTTCGCCGTTGCGCGGCGAGCTTGCGAAGTTCCCAGCGCAGCACGGTTCGCGTCCGCACACCCACACCGGCCGACGTCGAACCGCTCATGATTCGCCCTTTCGTTCTGGGGATGCGCCCCGCGCGGTCAAGTCGAAGAAGAGTTCCTCCAGTGATGCGTTGCGCGGTAGCAACGAACGAACGCCAATGCCGCGCGCTGCGAGCGCGACCGACACCGAAGCGATGACGTCGTCGTTCTCGGCACGGACGACCAGTTCACCATCGACGCCCCTGACCACATCGATGATGCCTGCGAGCGTCACACAAATGGTCATCGCCTGCTCGTTGTCGGTCGTGTGCAAGCTGAACGAGTGGCCGGCTGTTCTGGTGAGTTCCTCGATGGCCCCCTCGTACACAATGCGGCCGGAACGAACGATCGCTACGCGTGTGCAGAGATCGCCGACCTCGGCGAGGTTGTGGCTCGACAACAACACGGTCAGGCCGCGCTGGGCGAGCGACCGGATGAGGTTCCGCATGTCGCGCTGACCGGCCGGGTCAAGGCCTGTCGTTGGTTCGTCGAGGATCAGCAACTTCGGGTCGCGCAGCAACGCCGAGGCGATGCCGAGGCGCTGCTTCATGCCGAACGAGTAGCCACCGACGCGATCTGCCGACCGACCGCTGAGGTCGACCAACGCGAGGGCGTCATCGATCCGCTCTGATGCCCCCGCGCCGTCGAGCGCCGCGAAGCATTCCAGGTTTCGTCGCCCGCTCAGGTACGGGTAAAAGCGAGGCGTTTCGACGAACCCGGCGACGCCGTCGAGGGCGGCGACCGCGTCGGTGGCCGGGTCGCGCCCGAAGAGCCGCACCGAGCCTGCGTCGGGGCGAATGAGGCCGAGGATCATGCGCATCGACGTGGTCTTGCCGGCGCCGTTCGGACCCAGGTAGCCGTAGACCTCACCTTGTTCGACGACCAGGTCGACGCCGTCGACCGCAATGACGTCGTCGTAGCGCTTGACCAGACCCCGGAGGGCTACTGCGGGCACCTTCGTGGACCCGATCATGGACGCTCCTTCTACGACGAGAGTCGTACTTGTAGTGTTACGACATGCGTCGTAGAATGTCAATCCATGATTGGGCGCGGCGAACGGCGGGCCTTCGGTGAGCTCGAGCAACGGGTGCTCGCGTCGCTGTGGGCGGTAGATGCACCGCTGTCGGTGGGCCAGGTACTCGAGTCCCTCCACGGCGATGTTGCGTACACGACTGTGGCCAAGGTGCTCGATCGTCTTGTTGCCAAGCGAACGGTTGCACGATCGCCCGCGGGCCGTGGGTTCGTCTACCGGCCGATCAACGACGAGGCGTCGGTTGCCGCATCGCAGATCCGCATGTTGCTCGAACGTGCTGGCGATCGCGGCGCGGTTCTCCATGGGTTTGCGGAGGGGCTGGCGCCAGGTGAGGCGGAGGAGCTCGTCGCTCTCCTTGAGGCGGCGCGCGAGCGACGCAAACCCGCATGATCGCCCTGCTGGGTGCGCCCTTTGTCGTCGCGGTGATCCTTGGTCGCATTGGTCCGCGCGTGGCACGCGATACACAACCGGGCGTCGCAGCGTGGTTCATCGCGCTCAGTTCGGTGGTTGCGGCTGGCGCCTGTGCCGCGTCGCTTGGCCTCGCCGGTTGGTTTGCGGTCGCCGATTTGCCCTGGGTCGCAGGTCGCGGCAACTGGTCGACGACGGCGCTCGCACGCGAATCACCCATCCCGGTGCCGGTCGCGGGAGGCGCCCTCGTGCTTGTTGGCATCAT
>JAYUFA010000302.1:0-4972 GCA_043738925.1 Actinomycetota bacterium | reverse complement strand
GAAACAAGCGAGCGGCTTGATGCATGAGCGCGCCCTGATGTGGATCGTGCGGATCGAGCGTGCGGACGCGATCGGCGTAGGACAGCGAGGCCGGCCAGTCGATGCCGAGCGCGCGAGCGGCGCGACGCAGTACGGCCACCGTGTCCTCGGTGGGTTCGGGCAGCGTGCGCAGCAGGCCGATACCGCCATCGCACATGATGCGAGCGGCAGCGATGCCCGTGAGCAACGAGATCTGAGCGTTCCACTGCTCGACCGGCAACGTAGCGCGGAAGCGCAACTCGTAGCCGCCGTCGACGCGGTCGACTTCCTGCTCGGGCAGCGCCAGGCTGACCGCGCCGCGCAGGACCTCCTGCGCGATGCGAGCGAGTCCGATCTCGCGCAACAAGCGCAGCGGTTCTGCGGCGCTGCCATTGTCGATGCGCGCTTGTGCCTCGACGTACGACAGCTTCTCGCGGCTTCGCACCAACGCCCGCTTGACGTCGGCCGCGCCGAGCGTGCCGTCGTGGGCTACGTCGATCGTCCACAACAGCGCCGGCCGATCGCCGTCGGGTAAAAGGCTCGCTGCCCCTTCGCTCAACACCGTGGGGTACACCGGTGCGCGTTGGTCTGGCGCGTAAAGGGTTACGCCGCGAGCGAGGGCTTCATTGGCCAGCGCGGTGCCGAGATCGACGAAGGCTGCGACATCGGCGATGGCGTAGTGCACGCGGTAGCCGGTGGGTGTGCTCTCCGCGTGATACGCCTGATCGAGGTCGGTGCTGCCGGCCGGGTCGATCGTGACGAACGCGATATCGCGCGCGTCGACGCGCGCTGGTCCCACGGGGAACGTGTGTCGGGCCGCGTCGGAAGCGGCGGCTTCGATATCGGGCGCGAACCCGTCGGTGATGTGGAGTTCGTTGCGGATGGCTCGCAGACCGTCGGCTACCGCCGTGTCGGTGAGCGTGTAGACAAGACGCGGAGATGGCACGGCCTCACCGTAGCGAGGCGCCGCCCGGTCGCGGAAGCTCGATCCACGTGTTGCCCGGCGTCAACGAGATCGGGTTGCCCTGATCATCGGTGTAGCTCGTTACGGCACCGTCACCTTTACGGGTCCAGGTGCCGCGCACGACATAGCCAGCGGTGAAGATCCACGCGTCGCCGCTGCCGCTCACGATGGCTTCGGGCGAGTTCTCGTCGGCCGGCGAGCGGCCGTACTGGATGAACTGCACGATGACGTTGGTGGGCGCAACTTGCTGGCCGGCGGCATCCACATGGTTCCGGCCGTTTTGTGTGCGGGCCCAGCCTTTGCCGTTCCACGTGTAGCCGATCTTCGCCGCCGGGAATGCGACGTCGAGGCCCGCGGCATTGATCGCTCCTGCGGGTCGTGCTGCGTCGGCGGCACGGAACGTGAACAGCTTGGGAGGCGGCGCGCCCTTGCCCGCCGCGGACGACCAGATCTCGCTCGTACGTGACAGGTAGTTATGCGGCGGAACGCGGTTCCCGTCGCGGAAATAGATGTCCGGATACTCCGTTGGTCCAACATCGACGAGGGAAGAATCGAGCAGCGCCGCTCGTGTTCCGGCGTTGCCGCCCGAGCTGGCGAACAGAGGATGGTTCAGGTTCGCGAACAGGTGCACGTCGGTCGTGCGCACCGAGCGAATGGGGCCAACCGGATCCGAACCACGCGAGTGGAACACGGCAGCGAGGCGCGTGAGGCCACCCTCGACCTCCTCCTCGAACACGACGTCGGCTTGGTTGATGCCGACCTGTGGACGCGCATCATCGACGTTGTCGATCTTCACGACGAGAGCGGGGCGGTTCGGGTCTTCGAAACTCGTGGTGCCCGTGAGTACCGCCCGGATGGCCTTGGCGTTGATCTCCTCGATTTGGCGAGCGACGTCGGCGCGCTCAACGGCCAGCTTCTGACGGCTCTCTGTTGCCACTCGCTTGCGTTCCTGCGCGGCCGTGAGCTGATCGCGTGTGGTCTTGTTCGCGGCTTGTTGCGCAGCGACCTTGGCGGCGAGGTCGCGGAGCTGCTGATCGATCGCAGCCAAGCGATTGTCGGCGTCAACCACGACTGCGCGATACATCTCGCGTTGTCGGATGCTGTCGGTATTCGCAGCAGCGTCTACGAGTTCGGCGACCACACTGGCCAACAACGGATCGCCTCGTACATAGGCATCGACCGCAAAGGCAACACGCGCGCGTGCTGGCTCGCGTCGAGCATCGACCTCGCGTGCGAACTCGTCGGCGAGCAGATCGAGCTGCACGTCGGCTTTCTTGACTGCCGGCTCGATTGATGCGATGGCGGCATCGGCATCGGCGATGTTGCTGTCCTCGGTAGCGACCTTGGCGTCGAGAGCCTGTTTCCGGTTGAGGAGTTGGTCGAGTTGGCCGGCCGAATCTTGCGCCGACGCGGCGGCGCCGAACGGCATGACAGCGAGCGCAACCACCAGTGTCGCCGCGAGCGCAACCAGCGACGAGTGGCAAGGGCCGCGATGAGCGCGGCGTGAACGCTGTATCAACCGAGCACCGCTATCTGACCCGTGGCCGTGCGGATCACCCAGGTCACGATGAGCGCGGCGGCGCTCAAGGTGAGCACCGTGGTCGTCAGCCAGCGTGGGATGACTTCGTTCAGGCGTTGACCGAGGATCACGTACGCGACGCTCACGACAACAGCCTCGAGTACCAGGAACGGCATCAGGGGATGCAACACGATCGATTCGTGCACGCGGCCGTTCAGCAACGACCCGAGTGATCGCGTGAGCCCACATCCGGGGCAGCTCTGACCGGTGAGGAAGTGGACCGGACACAACGGAGGGCCGCCCCGACGTGCGGGGTCCCACAACGCGAGGCCACCTGCGAGCAGAGCCGGCACGCCGAGGTACACCTTCGCTCGTCCGGTGATCGTGCTCGGCGCCGGTCCCGATGGCGCGGGCGCGTAGCACGTGATCATGGACATGGACGTCATGTTGTCACGGCGACGGTGAGGTGCGCGTGCATCACCTTGGCGACCACGCGACGGTGTCGCCGTCGGCGATGAACGTCGGGGAGGTTCCGGCCTTCACCTGCTGCACCCAAACGCCGGTGCGCGCTCCGGCGACGCCGGCGTAAACGAAGGACGAGCTGTCCGGAGCCCACCATTGCACGCTCTGGTTGAGCTGATCGAAGCCTCGCGCGGTCTGTTGGAGGAATACACGCGTGGGAAGGTACTGCGCTCCGTCGATGGTGCCGTCGGCGCTGAAGAAGTGCCAGCGATAAGGACCCGACGCGTCGGGTGCGAGATAGGCCAACCGTGTTCCCGAGGGGCTCCAGGCAAACGCGGTCGTCGCCGCGGGGTTGACCGTGGTGATGGCTCGCGTCGCGATATCGACGACCGCGAGTTGATTCGAGGTGGCCTGAGGCACCGTGGTCGTCGGCGGCGTGGTGGTCTGCGGGAAGGACACGTTGGCGCCCGTACCACCTCCGGCGTCGGGGAACAGCTCGTAGGCCACTGCCTTGGCGCCCGGCGCGAGCGCGAACCGCATGCCGCCGGTATAGCTCACGAGGTCGCGGCGCGAGCCGGTGTTCACGTCGACCAAGGACAGATATTGGGTGTTCGCGTCGCGAACGCCGATGAGCACGGTGTGATCGTCGAGCCACTGGGGTGCGCCGAACGAGGCCGGCGTGACCGGCAACGTGGTGAGCGCGCCGCTCGCCGAGATGATGCTCACTTCGTTGGTGCCGGCATGCACGACAAGGCGGGTGCCGTCGGGTGACCATGCGGCGTACACGGGCGATCCTGTGCGCAGTGGGGTCGGCGTGAGCGTCGCGAGGTCGATGGTGTCGAGTTCGACCGACGAGTTGGACGTAGCCCGCAATGCGGCAAGAGCCGAGCTCGCCGTGTTCCACAGGTACAACGAGCCTTGCGGTGCGAGCACGGCGTCGTGAACGTCGCTGCCGTCGACCTTTGCGGTGCGCACGCGCACCGAGTTGGTGCCCAATGCGGTCCACACCAAACGACTTGCGTCGTTCGACCAGGCCGGCGACGCCACGCTCGTACCAGGGCTGCCAATGGCGAGCGCGTGTTGGTCGGTGCCGTCGGGCCGCATCGTGAGCAGCGACCCGTCGAGGGCGATCACCGCAAGGCGCCCCGGCAGCCCCGCCGGCGAGCCGGGCGTGTTTGGAGTGGTCGTGGTCGTCGTCGCGTTACCCCCGCCGGGCGGCGGCGTCGTTGTCGGTCGCGCTTGCGTGGTCGTCGTGGTGGTCGCGCTCGAAGCGGCCGTGGTGGTCGTTGCGCGCGGGTTCGCCGTGGTCGTCGTTGCCTTGGTAGCGAGTCGGTCATAGTCGCTGCTGCACGCGGCAGCGAGCAACGCAACGATCAGGCCGAGCCGTGCAAGCGGCGCACGAAGCGCGGCGCGGCGACTCATCGCCGTGCCGTGTGATCGGTCCACGCGGCGCCGTCCCAGTAGCGAACGGTACGCGCCGTGCCACTCGGGTCGGCGTACCAACCGGGAGGCGGCGTTTGCTGCCTCGGCGGACCGCCTTGCTGCAGCCCAGCGGCCTGGTTTGCGCCGCCGGCGAGGATCTCGGCCAGGTTCGGCATCGATGACGCGGCTGACGCGGCGGACGGGCCGACGGTCGGAGTGGGCGATGACGAGGCGGTCGGCATAGGGGATGGTGTGTGTTGCGCGCGCTGCTCGAGATCGTTGATGGTCGCAGCGTCCGGACCGCTGTAGGGCTCGAGCCCTTCGATGCGGCGCAGGATGTTGATGCGCTCGCGCAGAGGCGGATGCGTGTTGAACATCTCGTTGAACTTTGCGCCGCGGCTGCCTTGCTCACGATCGTCGGGCGATTCGATCCAAAGATGCGATGTCGCGTGCGAGGTGTGTTGCACGACAGAGGAATCGGCGTCGAGCTTTTCGAGCGCGCGACGCAAACCGGCGGGGTTGCGTGTGAACGACACCGCAGTTGCGTCGGCGAGCGACTCGCGCTTGCGACTGATGGCGGCCTTGAG
>JAYUFA010000301.1:0-1869 GCA_043738925.1 Actinomycetota bacterium | reverse complement strand
GGTGGAGGCCTCGGCTTGGCGATCGCACGCGGGCTGATGGAAATCAACGCGGGGACCATCGACGTCGACAACCGCGGGACAGGTTGCCGGTTCACGCTACGCGTACCTATCGCTGCAACGGCGAGCGTCTTCTAACAACTCGCGAAACACCCGCCGATCTCACCGCGGCGATCGACACTGTTGTGGCGCGCTTCACGCTCGAAGCCAAGCAGGAGTCGATGATGTCCGCTGACCCGAAGGGCGGCACCGAGGAAACCAAGATGCTCGCCGACCACAAGGCCGCCGACGACACGGCCGTCGCGAAACTGATCGCTGGCGCCAAGACGTCCTGCCAGGTCGACATCGGGTGATTCGTCAGAGGGGGATGGCGCAGCATCCCCCTCTGACAGCCCAGCCACCGATGCCGTAGCTTGTCGGCGACCGCGATCGAGGGGACAGCTGCGCACTGACGTGGGTACCGATCGCTACGTCGACCAACAGTGGGCGTCGTAGTGCCCAACTATCTCGAACTCGGCCACGCACTCATCACGATGGTCGAGCCCGAAGCAGCCTCCGTGGTCGACTACAACCGTTGGTACGAGCGCGATCACTTCCTGTCCGGCGTTCTCGCGGGCCCGGGTGCGTACGCCGGGCGGCGTTGGGTGGCAACACGCAGCCTCAAGGCTGTGCGGTTCCCGCACGATTCGCCAATCGCCCAGCCAGTGGCTCAAGGCTCGTTCATCGCGACCTACTGGATCGAGCGCGATCAGTTGGCGTCGCATTGCGCGTGGGGCTTTCCCGAGGCGGCGAGGCTGGCGTCGCTCGGTCGCATGCGCAGCGACCGCAATCACGTGTCGACGTCGTACTACGACCTCGCAGGGGTACATGGTCGAGGCGAGCAACCCGTGCCGCCCGAACTCGCCCTGCAGCATCCGTACCGAGGTCTCGTCATGGTGTGGACGCAAGCGCCGACCGAAGACGCATCCGAATCGCACGACGCGTGGGCCGACACCTTTCGCCGCGAACTCACCATTTCCGGTTCGCCGATCGGTCAAATCGTCAGCTTCCGGCCGATCGATCTTCCGGCGCCGTTGCCGAAGATGCCAGGCGTCATTATCGGCGACGACAGAACACGCGACGTGCTCGCGCACTGCTGCTTCGTCGATGCGGATCTTGCCGCGTCGTGGATGCAGACATCGACGCTGCTGCGCACCGCGCTCGCTCGATCGAATTCGGTCGTCGCGTTGCTCGTCGCGCCATTCGTCCCCGCTGTTACAGGAACGGACATGTACCTCGACCAACTCTGGTGACGCGAGCCGAGTCGTGCGCCGGCGCACGCCCGCCATGCCGGCTCCGGGAGCCGCACCCTACGACTACTCAACCCCTGCCCCCACGACCCGAAGGGATCGCGAGAGCGAGGAGTCGGTGTGGCCATAGGGTGCGGCATCCGCAACCGGCACGGTCATCAGACGTCCGGCGGCTCCTCGCCGACCGATGAGGAACGTCTCGTCGCCAGCGCGACGGTGTCGCGGCGCCGCACGAGAACCACCGCCGCGGCCGCCACCACCGAGCTGGCAATGACGGGCAGGGTCAACTGGGTCAACGAGAACGAGCCGCCGCGCGCCGTGTCGGCCTGACGGGCGGCGGCGACACCGTTGTCCGCGCCGACCGCGCCGACCGCGTCGGGCGCCGGCGGCACGAACGCAGAGCGGAGGCGCGATTCGATACGTCCCGCCACGCTCGTCGTCGCGTCGGGGACCGTGGTGGAGCTCGACGATACGCGCGGTCCACCTTCGCGTGCGCCCACGGGCAACGAGGTCGTTGTCGGCGGGCTGGTAGCGGGCTCGGTGGTCGTGGACGTCGACGACGTCGTAACCGACTGTTGCGCGC
>JAYUFA010000300.1:0-1869 GCA_043738925.1 Actinomycetota bacterium | reverse complement strand
GGGCTCAACGGACATGGTGCGCGCAACCGCAACGTCGCGCCAGGCGCGCTTGCGGCGTTCGAGCATCGCGGCCGGGTCGGCGCGACACAAGGTGTTCCAGAAATCGAACGTCACGGCGGCCAACGGCGGCTGCGTTCGCGTCATGTGACGATCAGCGCGTGGCGCGCTGGGCGCGGGTAACGCCTTCGGCGAGCGCGGCCTGCGACACCGCGCGCGCGACTGCGAACGGCACATCGCGATCGAACACGGAGGGAATCACCCAACCGGGCGCCAACTTGTCGTCGGTGACCGCATCGGCGATGGCCTTGGCGGCCGCGATCTTCATGCCCTCGGTGATGTCGTAGGCACCAACATCGAGTGCGCCGCGGAAGATGCCCGGAAACGCCAGCACGTTGTTGATCTGGTTGGGGTAGTCGCTGCGTCCGGTGGCCATCACGGCGGCGAGGCCGTCGCAATCCTCGGGACGGATCTCGGGATCGGGGTTCGCCATCGCGAACACGATCGGATCCTTGGCCATCTTGCGCACATCCGACGCCGTGATGAGGTTCGGACCGCTGACCCCGATGAACACGTCGGCGCCTGGCATCACGTCGGACAGCGAGCCGGACAGTCGGTCGGGATTGGTGTTCTTCGCGAACCACTCCTTCGCGAAGTTGAGGTTGTCGCGGCCGTCAAAGATCGCACCTTGGCGGTCGGTACCGATGATATGCGTGACACCCGCGCCCATGAAGATTTTGCCGCAGGCAATGCCGGCGGCGCCGATTCCCGCGATCACCACGCGGATCTCGCTCATCTTCTTGCCGACGATCTTCAACGCGTTCTCGAGCGCAGCCAGCGCCACGACGGCCGTGCCGTGCTGATCATCGTGGAAGATCGGGATGTCCACGAGCTTCTTCAGCTGCTCTTCGATGTAGAAGCAGTTCGGAGCCGCGATGTCCTCGAGGTTGATGCCGCCAAACGTGGGGGCCAGGCGCACCACGGTCTCGATAATCGCGTCGGGGTCCTTCGTGTCGAGACAAATTGGGAAGGCGTCGACGCCGCCGAACTCCTTGAACAGCAGTGCCTTGCCCTCCATCACCGGCATAGCGCCGAGCGGGCCGATGTCGCCGAGGCCAAGCACCGCGGTGCCGTCGCTGACGATGGCCACCGTGTTCTTACGGATCGTGTACTCGAACGACAGCTCGGGCCTTTCATGGATGGCCATGCAAACGCGGGCCACGCCGGGCGTGTAGGCCATCGACAGGTCATCACGGTCACGCGTCGGTGCCATTGGCAACACCTCGATCTTGCCGCCTTCGTGCATGCGAAAGGTGCGGTCGTACGCGTCGAGCACAACAACGCCAGACAGCGACTTGACCGTGTCGACCACCTTGGCCGCATGTGCCTCGTCGCGGCAGTGCACGACGATGTCCTCGAGGACCACCGGGCCCTTGGCCTCAAAACCGCTCACCGCGGCGATGTTGCCGCCGACCTGGCCGATCTCGGCCGCAACACGGCCAAGCGTGCCGGGGACATTGTCGAGTTGGAGCGAAAGGTTGACCGAGAACGCCGCGGTTGGGGTTGCCATGTCGCGAACGTATCGGAAGAGCCACACGTCACGAAATCCGATGAGACAGGGCGCTCAGCCGATGAGCCGCACTTGGCCTGTACCCGTCTCGGCTCGGCCGATGATCCGGATCTCCTGCCCATGTCGGCGCAGGGCATCGACCGCGGCGGCCACGTCGTGCTCGGCGACGAACAAGACCATGCCGATGCCGCAGTTGAACACGCGGTGCAGTTCGTCCTGGTCGATGTTGCCGAGGCGGGCAAGCTCGCCGAAGATGCGTGGCTTCTCCCACGTGCCGATGTCGACCACCGCGTCCACCTCAG
>JAYUFA010000299.1:0-13210 GCA_043738925.1 Actinomycetota bacterium | reverse complement strand
GTGATCGAACACAATGCTCGCAATGATTCGTTGGATCATCCTCGTTGTCGTCGCGGTTGCACTACTCCTTTTGTGGAAGGGGCTGCGCACGATGTGGGCCGAGTCCACGGCGCAGGTCGACGCGCTTGCGCCGGCGAACGAGCGGCGTACGTGGCCGGCGCCGGGCGCCGTGGGCGATCGCATCATGTGGTGCCCGATCCTCGCGAGGAAGGTCGTGCTCGTCGACACGAAGATCGACGAAGGCGAAATCGGTACGGTGGTCGGATTCACCGAGGACCGACGTCAACCGATCATCTCCTTCGACGCTCACCGGCACGAGACGGACGTGGTCGACAAATGGGCCGCAGCGCGGTTACTTCCCGCCGAACTCGCGCGCCCGCGGGTGAAGGCCGCACCGCCACGTCGAGCCAAGTCGAAGAGAAGGTCGAAGAAGCGGCGACGTTGAGCAACGCCCGAAGAGGCACACCGATCTGGTAAACGCGACCGCGGTTCTCGCCAACCGGCCGTCCGGCCATTCTCAGCCGCCCGCGGCTGCCAGCGCTTCGACGATGATCTCCTGCTCGGCCTTGGCTTCCGGTGAGCCAGTTCCACCTCGGCCGGTGCTCCACTGCGCCAGCATCGCAGCGGTCGACCCGTTGGCGTTGCGACGCGCCGGGTCGGCGCCGGCGTCGAGCAGCGCTCGAACTGCGGCCGAGCATCGATTGCGCACGGCGCGATGAAGCGGCGTGACGCCGCCATGTGCGGCGGCGTTCGGATCGGCCCCGGTCGCGATGAGATACGTCACGATGGCGGCCTGCTTGTGCGGATTCCAATTGTTCGACCCTGGCGAGCCCGTCACGGCTGCGTGAAGTGGTCGCGCGCCGCGCCGATTTGGCGCCGCGACATCGGCGCCTGCGGCGACGAGCTCGCATGCCAAATCGATGTCGTACGCGAACGCCGCGGCATGAAGAGCGGTATCGCCCGCGTAGACCTGTGCGCGGCACGCCGCGACGAAGAACTCGTCACCGCGCGCCACGGTCGCCCGAACGAGCTCGGGCCGCGTCACCAGCAGGCGATGGACCATGTCACGGTCACCGGAGCCAATCGCCCCGATCATCGCGACCAGACTCTGATCGTCGACCGCCATGTGGGCGAGGGTACATGTCTCACACGACGCCGACCTGCGATCAGCTTGCGGCGCGGACCTTCGGCCAGACCTGGTCGACGAAGCGGTGGTACATGTCCCACGCCGGTTCGAGCGGCATACCGCCGCACAACGGATGCAACAGCGCCGTACCGTTCGAACGAACGACCTCGACCGCCTCGTCAGGGGTGACGAACCGGTACATGCCTTCGGCGCGCAGCTCGTCCACGTTGGACGCATGGGAGTGCGCGGCCGACGAGATGTCGGAGGTCTGCCACCCGGCGTATGTCGATGCCTCGTGCCACACATGTTGACCCCACGTGGCCCACGCCTTGTCGGGATCGTCGACCACGAAGATGTGCACGGACATCCCCGGCGGCATCACGCAGAAGCCTTGCACCCCAAGACGCGCGCATTCCTCGTAGTACAACGCCTCGACCTCGGGGACCGGCGCCGCGGTGTACATCGGCAAACCGAATCGCGCGGCGCGCCGCGCCGTGGCCTTGCTGGTGCCGCCGATCATGAGAATCGGGTGCGGCTTGGTCAACGGCGTCGGCGTGACCTGCACCATTTCGCCGAAGTACTCGAACGGCTCACCGGTCCACGCTTTCAGCACGGTGTCGACACAGTGATCCATGAGCTTGCCGCGGCCCGCCCAGTCCTTCTGGTGAAGGTGATACTCGCTCGGCCGATAGCCGAGCCCGACAACGGTAGTGACGCGGCCTCCGCTGGTGAGGTCGAGCACCGCGAGATCCTCGGCAACGCGCACCGGATCGTGCAGCGGCAACAGCAACGCGCCGAAGTTGATACCGATGCGCTTCGTGCGGGCGACAACCATGCCGGCCATCAAAAGCGGCGACGGGCTCCACCCGTTTGCCGCGCCGTGATGCTCCTCGAGATTGACGATGCCGAAGCCCTGGTCGTCGCCGATCGCCGCCATCTCAACGAACGCCTTGTACCGAGCAGACATCTCCGTGGGCTCGAGCCCCGGCTGAATGCAGTTGAACCGCAGCACTGCCATCGTCATCGAGAAATCCTCCGTCGCGCGACCGAGGACCGACACTATCGAGCGATTGAAGTGAGGGCCGATATCGGCGGGCTCGCCGCCGTCACGCTCGATGTTCTACGAGATCTTCGGGGCGAGATCGCGAGCCGTCCAAAAGCCCGGCAACGGCACATCGGCGAAGCCACCTTCGCCATAGCGCGCGAGTCGCTTACGGCCGTCGGGCGAAAGCATCTCGATCGCGTCGAAGAAAGCCATCGGCCCAGCCGCGCGCAGCGCGATATCGCCCTCACTCGGGCGCTTCGGCAGATGACTCGTGAGCAGTACGAGTGGCACGTCGCCGCGAGCTGACTTCAGCGCGGACGCACGACCGAGCGAGCGCCATACGGCATCGGCCCGCAAGAGTCCACCGCGGTGGCTCGTGAATGCACCCGCCACGTCGAAGAACCACGTGGCGCCCGCAGCATCGGTGGCGACGAAGTTGACGGTGACACCGGTCTTGCGGACACGCCGGTTCCTGTCTTGGATCACGAAACCCGCTTCGCCGAGGACCTGCTCCGCGAGCCGTTGCGCCGCCTTGCCGTCGATGCGCGCGCTCCCTCGCAGCGCGTCGCTGTCAGCCTCGATCGACGACGACGCGAACCCGCTTCGATTCGTCGGCGCGCTCGATGCGGGCGCGCTCGGCGTCAATGCTTCTTCGACGCGTCGCCGGGCAATCTCGACATAGCCCGCGTCGAGGTCGTAGCCGATATACCGCCGGCCAAGCCGGGCAGCCGCGACGAGCGCCGATCCACTACCCATGAACGGGTCGAGCACGAGGTCATCTTTGAAGGTGTAAAGCCGCATCAGTTGCTCGGGTAGCTCGACCGGAAACGGGGCGGGATGCCCAACGCGGCGCGCACTCTCGGCCGGAATCGACCAGATGTCGAGCGTGAGCGCGAGAAAGTCGTCGGTCATCAGCGTGCTCTCGTGTGGCAGACCCTCGGCCGCGCGTTGCTTGACGGGACGAGCGCGATCGAATCGGCCCTTGCTCGCGACGATCACGCGCTCGCTGATGTCACGCAGCACGGGATTCGCGGCGCTGCGAAATGAGCCCCAGGCGCACGAGCCACTCGCGCCTTCGGCCTTTTGCCAGATGAGTTCGCCGCGAAGCAGCAGGCCGAGGTCGTGCTCGAGGATACGGATCACGTCGGCCGACAAACTGCGATACGGCTTACGGCCGAGGTTCGCGACGTTGACCGCGATGCGTCCGCCTGGTTCGAGCTTGCGCACGCACTCGGCGAAAACATCGCTGAGCATCTCGAGATACTCGAGATACGACGACGGCACGCCCTCGCGCTCGAGCTCTTCCTCGTAGGTCTTGCCGGCAAAGTAGGGCGGTGAGGTGACCACGAGCGCGACCGAGCCGTCAGCGACGCGATCCATGTGCCGGGCGTCGCCGTGCACGAACGGCAGCTCCACCGGCAGCGGCGGTAGCACCGCTTGATCGTCGGACAGTTCAGGTGCGCGGAAACGGTCGTAGAACGGCGTCGAGTCGTGACTCTCCCGCGCGCCTACGCCGAAGTTGGAGGTCACCGTTTTGCGTCGTTCCCTCATCACCCATCCATCGCGTCCCCGTGGATCGTAGTCGCAGGCTGCGCCGCATCGAACACACGCGCGAGTGGTTGCCGCCTTGCCAACGTGCGCAGCGTCCATCCAGTCAAGCGGACGTCATGCGACACGATCCTTTGTCGCACGCCGAGCCATCCTCAAAAGCAAGAGGTCGTAGATGATCTTCAACGATCCGGCGATGATCAACGGCCACCCGAACGTCGAACGGTCGAGCATCCATCCGGCGGCAATGGGCGGCAGAGCAGCCGCAAGGCTACGCGGTACGTTCGTCACGCTCGCCGCGGCAGCTCTCTCCGCGGGCGTGACAACCGACATCACATACGCGTTTCGCACCGGCACGTCCATGCTCGACAACAGGCTGCGACCGATGAGACACGTCACAGCCAAGGTCGCATTCGGCATCAACGCAGCCGCGATCAACAACACCTGACCTGGCAGATGTGTCAGCGCCATCGTGCGCAACGGACCGAGGCGTCGTTCGATCTTCACCGCGACGAAGCCCGAAGCCGCCGCCACGATCTGCATGACACCGAGCACCGCACCCGCCTTGCCGACCGAAAAGTGATGGCGACGCAACAACCACAACACCAACAACGACTGCACGGCGAAACCGCCGCCGAACGAGTCGAGACTGAACAGCGCCGCGAGGCGATAGACGATGCGCTTCGATGGTCCGAGCGGCGTCGGTGTGGTGGCCTGCGCCGCCGGCTCGATGTTCGCCGACATCGATGCGTATACCGCAAGCATCACGGCGCCCACTACGGCGTAGGCAACGAAGACGGACGACGCGCGCCAGTGCAGGCGTGCCGGGAGACCGGCCGAAAGTGCGCCGAGCGCGGCAAGCGCGCCACCCAGAAACGTGTATCGGGCGAACAGCGACGAGCGATCCGCTTCATCGGTGGTGAGCGGGAGCAACGATTGCTCGATCGGCTGCACCACGCTCACGTCGCTGCCGCTCGGGTTCATCGTGCCGACGATGCCGACGAGCAGCAGCACAACGAACGTGGTCGATGCAGCGAAGATAAATCCGGTTACCACCATCAACACGGCGCCCGAGCGTAGGAGCAAACGGCGCGGAAAACGCCATCCCCACGTGCCGGTGAACATCGTCAGCATTGCGGACCCGAGGAGCATTCCGGTCACGATCACGCCGATGCGCGTCGCGCTGTAGCCCAACTCGTTGCCGAGATAACCGGCCAACGACGCAGCGATCAGCCCGTCGCCGTAGCCGCGCAGGCCGCGTGTCGCTATGAGACGCCGCCCGTCAGCCGAGATTGCCATTGCGGTTCCTCGCTGCAGTGGTGAATACCGACCCGCAACGTACTCGGCGGCTGACGCCAGTTACCCGGCTTCGCCAAACATCGCGCAGGTCACGTGCGCGGCAGCGACAAGCCGGTTGTCGTTGCCCAGGTCGATCACGCGCACATCGGCCATCGCGGTGTTCTTCGAGGCGCGCAGCATCGTGGCGATCGCCCGCACCGGACCAATTTTCGCGGCCGAGAGACAATGCACGGAGACGCTTGACGTGGCGCCCGGACGTTCAGTACGCAGCGCAATCGCGAGCGCGCCGGCAACGTCAGCGAGGATCGTCGTGATGCCCGCATGCATGCTGCCGTTCGGTCCACGGAGATCATCGGTGATATCCATATCGATCGTCGCATCGGCGTCGCGATCATCGACGATGCGGTACGACAGTTGGTTGAAAAAGGCACATCCGAGGCTGGGTGAGAAGCGGTCCATACCGCATTCTGGTGCCGATCCGCGACGAGAGCCGCCGCGCCCGGCTCAGACCTGTTGGGCGCGCGCGTGGCGGATCAGGCGCCACACACGCTCGGGTGTCGCGGGCATCGCGACATCTCGCACGCCGAGCGGCGCGAGCGCGTCGCAAATCGCGTTGATCACCGCTGATGCCGCGGGAATGGTGCCGGCCTCGCCGATGCCCTTGACCCCCATTGGGTTGGTCGGACTCGGCGTGACGGTGTGGTCGAGTTTGAAGCTGATGGCCTCGGTGGGCGACGGCACCGCGTAGTCGGTGAAGTTCGTGGTGCGCAGTTGCCCATCGGCGTCGTACACCGCTTCCTCCCAGAGCGCTTGCGCGACGCCCTGCAGCACGCCGCCGTGCAACTGCCCTTCCACGATCATCGGATTGATCTGGTTGCCACAGTCGTCGACCGCCGCATAGTCGATCAGTCGTACCTCGCCGGTGAGTTCGTCGATCTCGACCACCGCGATGTGCGTGCCGAAGGGAAACACGAAGTTGGGTGGATCCCAGGTCACCTGCACCTCGAGGTTGGGCTCGACATCGTCAGGCAGGTTGTGGGCGGTGAAGGCCTCGAACGCGACCGCGGCGAGTGCCACCGAGCGCATGGGTGTACCACGCACGTGGAACGACCCGTCGACCAACTCGATGTCGTCCTCATTGGCTTCGAGCATGTGCGCGGCGATCTTCTTGGCCTTGTGAATCACCCTCTGCGTGGCATGCCAGAGCGCGACGCCACCGACCGACAACGACCGCGAGCCGTAGGTGTCCATGCCGAGCGGCGTGATCGCGGTATCGCTGTGGAGCACCTCGACATCGTCGGGCGAGATACCGAGTTGATCGGCGACGATCATCGACCACGATGTCTCATGGCCCTGACCGTGCGGCGTGGTGCCAGTAACCACTTGCACCTTGCATGTCGGCAGGATGCGAATGGTTGCCGACTCCCAGCCGCCGGCCGAGTAGTTCAACGACGCGAGGACGCGACTCGGCGCGAGCCCGCACATTTCAACATACGTCGACAATCCAATGCCGAGATGGGTGGTCGCACCAGCGGCGCGTCGACGTTGTTGTTCGGCCCGCAACGCGTCCCATCCGACAAGCTCTTTGGCTCGTACGAGCGTCGGCTCGTAATCGCCGCTGTCGAACACCAAGCCGGCACCCGACGTGTAGGGGAACTGCTCCGGCTGGATGTAGTTGCGGCGACGGATCTCGTCGGTGCCGACACCGACCTGGGCAGCAAGCAAGTCCATGGCGCGCTCGATCGCATAGGTGGCTTCGGGCCGACCCGCGCCGCGATACGCGTCGGTGGGCGTCATGTTCGTAAACACTCCCGTGCAGCGAAACGAGTACTTCGGAATGTCGTACACGCCGTGGTAGAGGAACGCTCCGAGCAGGGGCACCCCTGGCGTTACCAGTTGCAAATACGCACCCATGTCGGCAATGAGGTTGACCCGCACGGCCTCGACGCGACCATTTGCATCGGCGGCGAGTTCGATTTCTTGGATCTGGCCACGCCCCTGAATCGTGGCGGTCGATGCCTCACTGCGCGATTCGGTCCAGCGCACCGGCTTGCCGAGCTTGCGAGCAAGGCCCGCACACAGGATCTCCTCGGCATACACGTTGAGCTTCGATCCGAAACCGCCGCCGACAGACGGCGCTATGACGCGTACCTTCTGCTCGGGAATGCCCAACGTGATCGCCGCCATCACCTTCAAGATGTGCGGAATCTGCGTAGACGTGTAGAGCACGAGCTCACCGCCGTACGGCGACGGTTGCGCAAGCACCCCACGTGTCTCCATCGCGGAGGGGATCAGGCGTTGCTGCACGAACCGCCCTTTGGTCACGTGCACCGCGCGCGCGAATGCGTCTTCGACGGCCGCCGCGTCGGGAATCAGCTCCCACACGTAGCTCTGGTTGGTGCCGAGCTCATCGTGGATGACCACTCGATCGGCGAGCGCTTCATGCAGATCGATCACCGCGGGCAGCGGTTCGTAATCGACCACCACGAGTTCAGCGGCGTCGGCCGCGGCGTAACGGCTTGTCGCGACCACGACCGCGACGGCGTCGCCCACATGGTTGGCCTTCGCGACCGCCACGGGAAGGTGAGCTGGGTTCTTCATGTCTGCGGTGACTGGCCATGCGCACGGCAGCGGCCCGGCCCAGAGTGATTGCAAATCCGCGCCCGTGTACGCAGCGACGACGCCGGGGGCGTTGGCCGCAGCAGCGAGGTCAATCGAGGTGATGCGTGCATGTGCGTGCGGACTGCGCACGATGGCAACCCAGAGCGCGCCGGTCACCTGGAGGTCGTCGATGAAACGAGCCTCTCCGGTGAGCAGCTCAGGGTCCTCCTTTCGCAGCAGGCGCGATCCGACAACCCCGGTAAACGGACTGAGCTCGGCAATGGCCATCGGAATCCCCCTCCGAGACGACGGGCACATCATCGTCGCGGAATCGGTCCTGAACAAGGGCCCTACCGACCGGGCCTTACCGGCGGGGGCGCTGGCGTTCCAAGAAGCGGTAGACGTCGTGCAGGTCGACGCCCGGGAACGCAGTGAATGGCCGCTGCGATGGCGGCAACGCGGACAGCACGTGGCTGCGTTCGGTGGCCGAGGGCCATGCCACGCCCTCCCACCGCGTCACCAGAGCGGGGTCGGTACGCGTGTCGTCGGTGCGGGCACTCACGCGACGCAGCGTGTTGTGACCACGGAAGAAGCGCGCGTTCTCCGCGGTGGTCCCCAACGTGATGGCGCTCGGCTGACCGTCGGTCTCGAGGTAGGTGACACACCAGTACTCACCCAAATCGGTGCGGGTGTATTGGTAGTGCAACGAGAACGAGTCGGTCGAGTTCCACGCCTGGCGTGCTCCCCAATGCCGCGATACGCGTTCACCCTCGAGCGCTCCGTCGGCATCATGCGGATACGGGATGCCGTCGTTCTCGTACGCCTTGAGCACGACGCCTTCGGGATCGGTGCGCATGAAATGCACGCCGAGACCGAGGTGCTTGGTCGCAAGGTTCGTGATGCGATGCGCGGCCATCTCGTAGGAAATGTAGAAGATCTCCTTCAGATCCTCGACCGAGATGTCACCGCGATCCTTCGCGTCGCGGAGAAACTCGACCGCTGGTTGTTCGGGCGCGAGTACTGCGGCCGCGAAGTAGTTCGACTCGATGCGTTGACGCAAGTAGTCGGAGAAGCTTCCGGTGCGATTGTGCGAGAGGGCGAAATGACCGAGGGTCTGCAAAACGACAGAGCGCGCCGCGCGCGTGCGCATGTCGTTGCGCTGGGGGATGTAGATGACTCGCGCGCGTTGATCGGTAACCGAGCGCGCGGTGCGCGGCATCCCCTGCACGCGTTCGACCGTGAAGCCGAAATGAGCTGCCAGGTCGGTGAGCACGCGCTCGGACACAGGTCCACTACCCGGATAGCCGACTGCCGCGAGGGCATCGCGCGCGATCGTCTCGATCTCGCCGAAGTAGTTGCCGCGCTCGCGCTGCTCGCGACGCAGTTGCAGATTGGCAACCCTTGCACGGTCCGCGGCACGCGCGCGCCGCGAACTGTCGGCATCTTCGGGCAGCGTGTGCCCCAGCGCTACCAGATGCTCGAGGACTTCATCGGAGAGCTTGGCTGACGGTCGCAGCTCCGGCAGTTTCAATTTCTGGTACTGCGGGGTTCGTTGCATGCGAACGAGTTCGATCTCGAGTTCGGCTCGTCGCGATGGCGCGTCATCCTCCAGAAGTTCAGCCGACGTGCACCGCAGCGCTGTCGCCAGGTCGGAGATGAGGCCCAGCTTCGGCTCGACCTTCCCGTTCTCGAGCTGCGACAGGTAGGGCGCGGGTTTGCCCACGACCTCACCAAGTTGCGCCAAGGTGAGCCCCAAACGCCGCCGCGCCGCACGCACCCGCCGGCCCAGCACCATCGTGTCCAGTTGCGCCATCAGGGGCCTGCCTATCGCTCGGTCGCCAGAAGAGATGCATAAGTTTGCCACTTCTTTCGCTTTTCGCGCATTTTAGTCAAGGATTACCTCCGAAAGACCCTCGAACTTTCGTTGTTCGACCGTTCATACTGCTGTCGCCGGGCGATGAAGGCATCGCGCAGCACGAGGAGAGGACGACCGTGACCCCTGACGTTCGACTGGTGCCCCATGCTGGCGGCAGCCAGGTGCTGACGCCTGAGGCCATCGCGTTCGTCGTGGCGCTCGAGCAGGAGTTCGGTTCGCGTCGTCGGGCGCTCCTTGCGGCTCGACGCGATCGTCAACAACGGCTCGATGCCGGTGAACGACCCGACTTTCTCGCGGCGACGGCCGACGTGCGCGCCGCGCCGTGGCAGATCGCGGTCGCACCCAAGGACCTCCTCGATCGACGCGTCGAAATCACGGGACCGGTCGAACGCAAGATGATGATCAACGCGCTGAACTGCGGCGCGAACGTCTTCATGGCGGACTTCGAGGATGCCAATTCGCCCACATGGGACAACGTGGTGCGCGGCCAGGTGAACGTGCGCGACGCGGTGCGCCGCACGATCTCGCTGACGCAAGGTGACAAGACCTATCGGCTGGCTGACGACACAGCCACGTTGATGGTGCGCACACGCGGCTGGCATCTTCACGAAAAACACCTGTTGGTCGATGAGACAGCGGTGTCCGCGAGCCTGTTTGACTTCGGGCTCACGTTTTTTCACAATGCGCGTGAAGCCCTCGACCGCGGCACTGGGCCCTACTTCTACCTCCCCAAGCTCGAGAGTCATCTGGAAGCGCGTCTGTGGAACGACGTGTTCTGCTACGCGCAGGATGCGCTCGGCATCGACCGCGGCTCGATCCGCGCGACGGTGCTCATCGAGACGATTCTCGCGGCATTCGAGATGGACGAGATCCTCTACGAGCTGCGCGAGCACAGCGCCGGGCTCAACGCCGGCCGCTGGGACTACATCTTCTCGATCGCAAAGAAGTTCGCGCAGGACGCGTCGATGGTGCTGCCCGATCGCGCCGACGTCACGATGACCACACCATTCATGCGGGCGTATAGCGAACTGCTCGTGCAGACCTGCCACAAGCGCGGTGCACACGCAATAGGCGGTATGGCGGCGTTCATCCCGAACCGTCGTGACCCCGCAGTGACCGAAGCCGCCATCGTCAAGGTGCACGTCGACAAGCGGCGCGAGGCCGCCGACGGATGTGACGGCACATGGGTCGCACACCCCGACCTTGTCGCGGTCGCGAAGGAAGAATTCGACGCCGTTCTCGGTGACCGTCCGAATCAGCTTGAGCGGCAACGACCTGACGTACGCGTGAGCGCTGCCGATCTCCTCGCGGTTGGCGCGAGCGGCGGAGCGGTCACCGAGGCCGGTGTGCGACTCAACATCGACGTTGGCCTGCAGTACCTCAACGCGTGGCTGTCAGGCACAGGCGCAGCGGCGATCCACAACCTGATGGAAGACGCGGCGACAGCCGAGATCTCGCGGGCGCAACTCTGGCAGTGGATGCGTCACGGCGTGCGCACGGCCGAGGGCAGCGTGATCGATGCGGCCATGGTGCGCTGCATCATCAACGACGAGCTCGCTCGTCACACCGCCGATGGTGCGATGCACTTCGCCGAAGCCCGCGAGATCTTCGAGCAGGTCGCCCTCGGCGACGACTTCGTCGATTTTCTCACCCTGCCCGCCTACGAGCGACTGACCGAAGTTTCCTCCAAACAACCCCCCGACTCGAACATCACGATGCGTACCAACGAGAAAGAGCAATCCCGATGACCACTACTCCGCCACGTGGCAACAGCTTTCAACAACAGGTCGACAAGCTCGAGCGCCAATGGGCCGCCGACAAACGCTGGTCGGGCATCACGCGCGACTACACCGCGGCTGACGTTGTGCGGCTCCGCGGTTCGTTCACGCCGGAGAGCACGATTGCGCGTCGCGGCGCAGAGCGGCTGTGGGAGCAGTTGCATCAGGCCGACTACGTACACGCGCTGGGCGCGATGACGGGCGGCCAAGCCATCCAGATGGTCAAGGCCGGATTGCCGGCGATCTATCTGTCGGGCTGGCAGGTCGCTGGCGACGCGAACCTCGCCGAGCAGGTCTACCCCGACCAATCGTTGTATCCCGTCAACTCGGTGCCCACCGTCGTGCGGCGCATCAACAACGCACTGCGGCGCGCCGACCAGATCGAGTGGGCCGAAAACGGTGGCCAGGCATCGCGCGAGTGGATGGTGCCGATCGTCGCCGACGCCGAGGCCGGCTTCGGCGGCCCGCTGAACGCGTATGAGCTCATGAAGTCGATGATCGAAGCGGGTGCCGCGGGCGTGCACTGGGAAGACCAACTCGCGTCGGAGAAGAAGTGCGGGCATATGGGCGGCAAGGTGCTCGTGCCGACGCAGCAGCATGTGCGCACCCTCACCGCTGCTCGCCTCGCGGCCGACGTGATGGACGTCCCCACCCTCGTCATCGCGCGCACCGACGCCCTCGGCGCATCACTCATCACGAGCGATGTCGACGAGCGCGATCGCGAGTTCATCACCGGCGAGCGCACCGCCGAGGGCTTCTTTCACACGCGCGCGTGTCTCGAATCGCCGATCAAGCGGGCGCTGGCATACGCCCCGTACGCCGACCTGATCTGGTGCGAGACCTCCACCCCCGATCTCGACGAAGCTCGACGCTTCGCGGAAGCGGTCAAGTCCGAGTTCCCCGACACGATGCTCGCCTACAACTGTTCGCCGTCGTTCAACTGGCGCAAGTACCTCGACGACGCCACGATCGCCACGTTCCAAAAGGAACTTGGCTCGATGGGCTACGCATTCCAGTTCATCACGCTGGCCGGCTGGCACGCGTTGAACTACTCGATGTTCGAGCTTGCGACCGCGTACACAGCGAGCGACATGACCGGCTACGTGGCGCTGCAAACGCGCGAGTTCGCGAGCGAGGGTGACGGTTACACGGCTACGCGTCATCAGCGCGAGGTGGGCGCCGGTTACTTCGACGACGTCGCAACGGTGATCAGCGGCGGCAAGGCCTCGACGCTGGCGCTCAAGGGTTCGACCGAAGAAGATCAGTTTCACTGAGTTCCGCCGAGTACGCGCGGCCGATTGACCGCGCGTACTCGACATCGACCGTTCATCATTGCGAAACCGGCGGGCAGTACCGTCGCCGCCATGTCTCCCCCAACGGATACCCGCGTGCCGATGCTCGTCGTGACGAACGGGCTGTTCCTCACCATGGCCGCGGGTCTCCCTGAGCCATACGTCGGTTGGATGGAGGTAGGAAGCGACGGCCGAATCAGCGGGCTCGGTGCGGGCTCGTACGACCCTCGTCGGATCGGCGGCGCGACGACCACCGGCGTCCTCGATGTCGACGGCGCATTCGTCGCACCGGGGTTCGTTTCCGCTCACAGCCACTTGCACACGAGCGGATCTCGTGGCCTCGGCATGGATCAGTCGCTCTACGGTTGGATCGACGCAATGACGGTGCACACGCGCATCGCCGAAGCCGAGGACCTTTACTGGTTCACGTTGCACGGTTCGCTCGACTTCCTGAACAACGGCATCACGACCGCGTTCGACTTCACGGCGGGCCGGTTGCGCTTTCGGCGCGAGTCCGACGGGGTCGCGGCCTTTGTCGGACCACTGCGCGCGCCGGAGATCGCTTACGAACAAGTACGGGCCAAGATCGACTCGGGCATTCGTTTCGTAAACAGCATTCCGCTCGACGACGGCGTCGGTGATGGC
>JAYUFA010000298.1:0-4984 GCA_043738925.1 Actinomycetota bacterium | reverse complement strand
AACGGCTCGACCATTTGCTTTCCCTGGGGCTCCAAGAGCGAACTGGAGATGTGGGTCGCGGCATACGGCCCGAAGGCGTTGGCGCTCGCCGGCCAGGTGGGCGATGGGTACATTCTGCAACTGGCAGACCCCGACATCGTCGCGTGGAGCATCAAGGCCGTGCGCGACGCTGCGGAAACAGCCGGGCGTGACCCCAGCGCCATCACCATCTGTGTCGCCGCACCGGCGTACGTGGGCGACGACATTGCGCATCAACGCGACCAATGCCGTTGGTTCGGTGGCATGGTCGGCAACCACGTGGCCGACATCGTGAACCGCTACGGCGACACGGGCGCCAACATTCCAAGCGCGCTCACCGACTACATCAAGGGTCGCGAGGGCTACGACTACAACGAGCACGGCCGCGCCGGGAACACGCATACCAGCTTCGTGCCCGACGAGATCATCGATCGCTTCTGCCTCCTCGGCCCGCCCGAGGCGCACGTCGCGCGGCTGAAGGAACTGCACGAGCTCGGCGTCGACCAGTTTGCCATCTACCTGCAACACGACGCGAAGGAACAGACGCTCGCCGCGTACGGCAACCACGTGATTCCCGAACTGCGTGCGCATGTCGCCGCGCGCTCCTGACGTGGGCAACCTTTCCGACACTCGTGCGCGCGACAACCGCATGCGCGACGCGGCACGGCGCACGCTGATGTTCGTCGCCGCGCTCGCGCTCGCGGCCGCGGCGTGGGAGATCTACAAGACCGTCGGCCCCGACAACGGCGGCGACCTGCTGGGCATGCATGTGTTACCAAAGGCCGAAAACCGGGCCATGCCCCACATTTGGGAGATGCTGTCGCGCTTCCGTCACGCCGAAGTGCGCGGCTCGCATCGCACCATCTTCGACTCGGTCGCGTCAGGTGCGTGGTACTCGTTCCGCATCGCGCTCGCCGGGCTCGCGCTCGGCACCGCGATCGGCTTCGGGCTTGCTGTGTTCATGGCCCGCTTCCGCATCGTCGAACGCGGATTGCTGCCATGGCTCGTGGTGTCACAGACCGTGCCGCTGATCGCGCTCGCGCCGCTCGTCGAAAGCTGGGGTGGCCGGCTTCGCATCGGGGCGTTCACCTGGCAGCCGTGGATGTCTGCGGCGATCATCGCCGCGTTCCTCGCGTTCTTTCCCATGGCGGTCGGCGCGCTGCGCGGGCTCAGCTCGCCACCCGCGGCATCGGTCGAGCTCATGGCGAGCTATGCCGCACCATGGCGCTCGTCGTTGTGGAAGTTGCGCATACCCGCTGCGGTGCCGTTCCTGTTGCCAGCCTTTCGCCTTGCCGCCAACGCCGCCGTTGTCGGCACGGTCGTCGCCGAGATCTCGACAGGCTTGCGCGGCGGCATCGGACGGCTGGTCCTCGAGTACATGCGCGAAGCCACCGGCGACCCAGCCAAGGTGTACACCGCGGTGCTCGGCGCGTCGGTCATGGGGCTCGCAATGGCCGCGCTCGTGGCGTCAACCGAGAAGCTCGTCATGCGCAATCGCCGCGCCGGTGCTGTCGCGTGAGCACCGCCAACGACTCCCCCGCGGTCGAGGTGCTAGGCGCCGCGATGACTTTCAACCGTGGCCGAGCGAACGAGGTCGTCGCGCTCGACCCGATCGAGCTCACCGTCAACGCCGGCGAGCTCGTAGCGCTCATCGGCCCGTCGGGCTGTGGCAAGTCGACCCTCCTACGGTTGATCGCCAACCTGATCGAGCCCACCGCGGGCAACGTACGCGTCAACGGCAAGCCCGCGTCGCAGGCCCGACTCGACGGCGACTACGGCATGGCGTTTCAACAAGCCGGACTGTTCGAATGGCGCACGGTTTCACGCAACATCGAGCTCCCACTCGAGCTCAAAGGCTGGGATCGCACACGGCGGCGCGAACGAGCACGCGAGATGCTCGACCTCGTGCAGCTCGCTGAGTTCGCCGATCATCGCCCGTGGGAATTGTCCGGCGGCATGCAGCAGCGCGTCGCCATCGCGCGCGCGTTGTCGTTCGCGCCGAAGCTGTTGTTGATGGACGAGCCGTTCGGAGCGCTCGACGAGATGACGCGCGAGCACATGCAGGGCGAGCTCGGTCAGATTCGCGCGAAAACCGCTTCGTCCATCGTGTTCGTGACACACTCGATTCCCGAAGCGGTGTTCCTGGCGAACCGGGTCGTGGTCATGTCCGCGCGACCGGGCCGGATCGCCGCCATCATCGACATCACCCTCGGCGAACGCGACGAACTCACCCGCGAGGATCCGAAGTTCTTCACCCATGTCACCCAGGTTCGCGAGGCGTTGCGTGGGCTACCGGCGTCGCACGGTGCCGGAGTCGACGACCGATGAAACAGCGTGCGGTCCTGGTGTTGCCACCGTTGCTCTGCGGCGCGGCGTTCCTCGCCGTGTGGGAGCTGTTCGTGGTGACGCGTCACATCAAGCCGTTCCTGTTGCCCAAGCCGAGCGCGATCTGGGGGCAGTTCCACGGCAACTTCCACCTCGTTCGATCCTCAACTCGCGTCACGGGAACCAACGCGCTGATCGGCCTGTTGCTCGGCGTCGCGGCGGGCGTGGTGGTCGCGCTCGCAGCGAGTCGTTTCCGCATCTTGCGCGAACTCATCTCACCACTGGCCACTTCGGTCGCGGCCATCCCGATCATCGTGCTGGTCGCGATCTTCAACAACCTGTTCTCGATCACGAGCGAGGTGCCGCGGCGACTCATGGTCGCGCTCGTCGTGTTCTTCATCGTGTTCCTCAACGTGGCCAAAGGTCTCGAACAGACCGACGCCACACACGTCGAGTTGCTGCACAGCTACGGCGCGACCAACGCGGACATCATCCGCAAGGTGCGCATTCCCAACGCGCTCGCCTACTTGTTCGTCGCGCTACGTCAAGCAGCTCCGCTCGCGGTGGTCACTGCGTTCGTGTCGGAGTACTTCGGCGGTACCCAAAACGGTCTCGGCGCTCGCATCACGCAATCGATCGCCTCGTCGCGCGACGCGGCCGGGTGGGCGTACGTCCTCGCGGCCTGCTTGCTCGGTCTCGCGTTCTTCGTGCTCGCGATCGCGATCGAACGGATCACCACGCCGTGGCGGGCGCGGCAGGTCAACTAGTTTCACCCAATACCCACGACACGGAGGTAGTGAGTTTCATGAAAAAGAGGACAGACATTCGAGTCGTCGCGGCGGCGATCGCGTTGACGCTGATCGCAGCCGCGTGCGGCGACAGCGGAGGCAAGACCACCAGCGCCGGTGGCTCGCTCACCAAGGTGCGGTTGCAGCTGCAGTGGGTCATCCAGGCGCAGTTCGCCGGGTACCTTGCGGCGATCGACCAGGGCTACTACAAGGCGCAGGGCCTTGATGTCACGGTGCTCGAGGCGGCGGTCACGACCGTGCCACAGAAGGTGCTCGCCGATGGCGGCGCCGACTACGCAGTGTCGTGGGTACCCAAGGCGCTGCAGACGCGCGAAGCCGGCGCTGACATCGTGCAGATCGCTCAGGTGTTCCAGAAGTCGGGCACACGCCAGGTGTCGTTCAAGGACAAGACCATCACCACTGCCGCGAACTACAAGGGCAAGAAGGTCGGTAACTGGGGCTTCGGCAACGAGTACGAGGTCTTCGCCGCGATCACCAAGGCCGGCCTCGATCCGGCCAAAGACGTGACGAACGTGCAGCAGCAGTTCGACATGAAGGCTTTGCTCGCCGGCGAGATCGATGCAGCCGAAGCGATGACCTACAACGAATACGCGCAGGTCCTCGAAGCGAAGAACCCGAAGACCGGCAAGCTCTACACCGCCGAAGACTTCAACCTCGTCGACTACAACACCGAAGGCGTCGGCATGTTGCAAGACGCACTATGGGCCGACGGCAAGAAGCTCGCGAGCGACAAGACGTACCAGGACACCACCACCAAGTTCCTCACTGCATCATTGCAAGGCTGGATCTACTGCCGCGACAACGCGCAAGCTTGCGCCGATCTCGTCGTGGCGAAGGGCTCCAAGCTCGGCAAGAGCCATCAGCTGTGGCAGATGAACGAGGTCAACAAGTTGATCTGGCCGTCAACCAACGGCGTTGGCGCAGTCGACAAGGCGGCCTATGACCAGACCGTCAAGATTGCCCAGGGCACGAAGAACCTCGAAGGCAAGACCGTGCTCACCAAGGCCCCCGATGCCAAGGCGCTCGACACCACCTACGTGACCAAAGCACTCGCGGCACTCGACGCGAAGAAGCTCGACACGAAGGGCGCAGCCTTCAAGCCGGTGACCGTCACCCTCAACGAGGGCGGCGAGTAACCGAGTACCCCCGAGGCACAGCGGATAGGTGAAGCTGGCCGGGTTTGGTCGTTCCTTGTAGCGACCAGACCCGGCCGGAAACCAGCCGCGGGCCGAATCAGTGCTGGGTGGGCTCGACGAGTTCGATCTCGAAGCCGTCGCGATCTTCGTAGTACGCGACGCGCGCACCCCCGGCGATGGGATGACCATCGACGGGGAGCTCAGTCCAACCGTGCAACGCCGCGTCCTCGTGCACGCGGTCGAACACGGTGAGCGAGTCGACTGCGAACGCGAGGTGGTTGAGGCCCGGTCGCATACGGCTGTACAACATGCCGGGCACCATGTCCGCGGATTCCTCGAGCGCGATGGACACGCCCGAGCGATGGCGGAACAGCAACACCGAGTCGAGCGCGCGGTCGCGGGTGTAGTCGAGTTCGCCCAACAACCAACTCCACGACTCCTCGGCGCGCGCAAGATCGGGGACCCAGAGCGTCACGTGATGCAGCACGTGACGATCGTACTGGACGCGCGGACCGCCCCTTCGACCGACTCGCTACGACGACGGGTACGCCGCGTCGAGCTCCGCGAGCCACACCGCCGCGCTCGAATCGCTGGGCGCCCGCCAGTCGCCACGCGGTGACAACGATCCACCGGACCCGACCTTCGGACCATTGGGCATCGCGGTGCGTTTGAACTGACTCGTAGCGAAAAAGCGGT
>JAYUFA010000297.1:0-4990 GCA_043738925.1 Actinomycetota bacterium | reverse complement strand
TGAGACGCTCGATGGGGCCCGACACGCCCACTGCGGCGACCACGTCACCATCGTCGATCACCGGTGCGCTCACCGACGCAACGCCCGCCTCGCGCTCGCCCACGGATTCAGCCCAACCCCGACGCAACACGGCGCGGTCACCAAGGAGCACGGCGCCTGCCGAGCCCAGATGCAGCGGCAACGACGCGCCGGTCTCGACGATGGTGCGCAAACCGTGCGGAGATTCGAGCGACGCGACACAGATCCGTCGGTCGGCTTCGCGTACGTACAGCTGCACGCTCTCGCCCGTTGCCTCGCGTAACGCGCGCAGAGCTGGCAACGCGAGGTCGCGCAAGGGATAACTCTGCGTTGCGGCACGACCCAGCGCAACGGCGCGCGGTCCCAGCCGGAATCGGCCCTCGCCGTCGCGGCGCAGCATGGCGTGCGCCTCAAGGGCCACGGCGAGCCGGTGCGCGGTCGGACGCGCGATTCCTGAGGCGGCAACCAACCCGGCGAGAGCCAACGGCTCGCGCTCGATGCAAGAAAGTACGAGCATGGCCTTGTCGATCACGCCGACATCGCTTATCCTGTGTTCCACAAGACGAGATTATCATCTCACATATTGAGACAGTCAAGTGGGTAGGTCATCCGAACGGAGGCGCAATGGGAAACACGCTGAGCCAGAAGGTGTGGGATCGCCATGTAGTGAGATCGGCACCCGGCGAGTCAGATCTGCTCTATATCGATCTGCACCTCGTCCACGAAGTCACGTCACCACAGGCGTTCGACGGGTTGCGCATCGCCGATCGCACGGTGCGGCGCCCCGATCTCACGGTGGCGACCGAGGACCACAACGTGCCGACGGCCGACATCGATCAGCCCATCGCCGATCCGATCAGCCGCAAACAGGTCGATGTGCTCCGCGCGAACACGGCCGAGTTCGGGGTGCGCAACTACCCGATGGGCGATCCCAATCAGGGCATTGTGCACGTGATTGGTCCGGAGCAGGGGCTCACACAGCCGGGCATGACCATCGTGTGCGGTGACTCGCACACGGCCACGCATGGTGCGTTCGGGGCGCTCGCGTTCGGCATCGGTACGAGCGAGGTCGAGCACGTGCTCGCCACGCAAACGCTGCCCCAGATCAAGCCCGGCACCATGGCCATCACCGTCGACGGCGCCCTGCCAGCGGGCTCTACGCCCAAAGACGTCGTTCTCGCGATAATCGGTCGTATCGGCACCGGTGGCGGCATCGGCTCGGTGCTCGAATACCGCGGATCGGTGTTTCGCGACATGTCGATGGAAGGTCGCATGACCGTGTGCAACATGTCGATCGAAGCGGGCGCGCGCGCCGGTCTCGTGGCTCCCGACGACATCACCTTCGCCTATCTGGAAGGGCGCCGCTATGCGCCGAAGGGCAAGCTGTGGGAGCAAGCGCTCGACGACTGGCGCTCGCTCGTCACCGATACAGACGCCACCTTCGACAAGGAGGTCGTACTCGACGGATCGACGATTCGGCCGCACGTCTCGTGGGGTACGAACCCGGCGCAGGTCATCCCACTCGACGGCAATGTGCCTTCACCTGACGAATTCGCCGACGCAGGGGCGCGTGAAGCCGCGGCCCGCGCGCTCACCTACATGGGTCTGACCGCAGGCACGCCGATGAAACAGGTGAAGGTCGACACGGTTTTCATCGGGTCGTGCACGAACAGTCGCATTGAGGATCTGCGCGCGGCCGCGGCGGTAGCGCAAGGTCGCACCGTTGCGGTGGGCATGCGCACGTTCGTCGTGCCCGGCTCGTGGCTCGTGAAGCAGCAGGCCGAGGCCGAGGGACTCGACAAGATCTTCGTGGCGGCGGGTTTCGATTGGCGCATGCCCGGATGCTCGATGTGTCTCGCCATGAACCCCGACAAGCTCAGTGCCGGCGAGCGTTGCGCGTCGACCAGCAACCGCAACTTCGAGGGTCGTCAAGGCCGCGGCGGCCGTACGCACCTGGTCTCGCCCGCCGTCGCCGCGGCCACCGCCATCGCCGGCACCTTTGCCACGCCCGACGATTTGTAGCGTTCCCCCAACGGTTCGCTGAACGGTTTTGGTCCATAGTCAGTCCTTCTCGTTCAAAGAACGGATGGAGGGCTGACCGAGTACGAGTAGTTCGAGAAGTTCGAGTAGGAGGAACGTATGAAGGCAGTACGTGTGGTGTCAGGGCGGGCGGTTCCGTTGAACCGCAGCGATGTCGACACCGATCAGATCATCCCCAGCGATTGGCTCAAGCGCGTCGAGCGCACGGGCTTCGGCAAGGGGCTCTTCAGCGAGTGGCGCGACGACCGCGAGTTCGTGCTCAACGACCAGCGATTCGCCGGCGCGAGCGTGCTCGTCGCCGGGCCGAACTTCGGCACCGGCTCATCTCGCGAGCACGCGGTGTGGGCCATCATGGACTACGGGTTCGACGCCGTGATCTCGTCGCGCTTTGCCGACATCTTCCGCAACAACTGCACGAAGAACGGCCTCGTGCCGGTCACGGTGCCGGCCGAGATCGCCGAGCAGCTCCTCGCCGCGATCGACGCCGACCCGTCGCTCGAAATCACCGTCGACATGGAACGGCTCGTCGTGGAGGTGCCGGCGCTCGGGATCACGCAACCGTTCCCGCTCGACGCGGCCACGCAGGACCGCTTCCTTCAAGGTCTCGACGACATCGGCATCACGTTGCGCCACGTCGACGCGATCACGGCGTATGAGAAGACTCGACCGGCCTGGCTGCCCCAGGTCGAGGTGCGCGTGGCAGGCGCCTGAGGCAAAAACCTTGCGCAGGCGGGAACCAGACGGCCGCGCCGATCGTCCGAATGGACATCAGTCGCGCTCTCGGAGGTTCCCCCATGCGCAAGCACATCGCACTTGCTGCTGCACTCACGATCACGGTCGCCGGGTGTAGCTCCACGTCGCATACGCCGGCGCTGCCGGGCACCACAACCTCGAATGCGGCAATCACGAGCCGCATGGAGCGCATCCGCCAACAGGCCCTCGATGGCAAGGTCGTGTTCGCCGCGTACCTGAAACCGGTCGGCGATTGCGACGCACTCCTCGCGCACCTGCACACCGAAGCCGGGGCACGGGTTGGCCCCTATGGGCTACCGGGGATCGCCTACGGCGGCGGGTACGCCGTTGCGACCGGGGCTACGGGTCGGGCCGCAGCCACCGATCTCGGCGGGGCGAAGACCGCCACAGCCGCAGCGCCGTTGGCGCAAAGTGCGCCGGCCACGTCAACCGCCGCCCCCGGCTTTTCGGGGACAAACAATCAAGAGGCCGCGGTCGACGAACCCGACATCATCAAGACCGATGGCAAGCGGATTGTCACGCTCACCGGCAACAAGTTGACCGTGGTCAACGTCGATGGCGGCGCCGCGGGCACGGTGCGCTCGACGGCGATCGGTGACGCCACTTTTGCGCCGAGCGAGCTGCTCGTCGTTGGCGACCACGCGCTCGTGATCGGCTCACGCTTTGCCGGTTACGGCGGGACGGTACCGCTCGGGCGCGGGGGCATCGCGATCGATGCGCCCTATTACCCCTACAACGCCACCGGTGCGGCAACGATCACCGAAGTCGATCTCTCGGGAACGAGCGCCCCGAAGGTGGGCTCGACGCTGAAGGTCGACGGTTCCTACCTCGCGGCGCGTCTCGTCGGCTCAACGGTTCGCATGGTGGTACGTAGCGAGCCCCAACAGCTCGACTTCGTCACGCCACAGAACAAGAACGGCGAAGACCGCGCCCGTAAGACGAACGAGGACGTGATCCTCGAGTCGAAGATCGATGCGTGGCTGCCGAGCTACGAGCTGCTCGACAGCAGCGGTAAGACCACCGCAAAGGGTCTGCTGACCGATTGCGCGAATGTCGACGCGCCCACGGAGTTCGCCGGGTTCGGCTCGTTGTCAGTGCTCACATTCGACGCAACAAAGCCGCTCACCAACGGCAATGCGGTGTCGATCCTCGCGGGCGGCAACACGGTGTACGCGTCCGACGCGAACCTCTACGTTGCGAGCGAGACATGGATCGACCCCGCCACGCAAGACGACACCACGCGGTTGGCGAACTGGGAGCGTGACTACACAACGTCGATCCACGAGTTCTCGATCGACGCCAGCGCACCCGCGCGCTACGTGGCGTCAGGCACCGTGCCCGGCTATCTGCTCAACCAATTCTCGATGAGCGAATACAAGGGCGTGCTGCGCGCCGCTTCCACCAGGGGCGTTCCGTGGGGCAACCGGAACACCTCCGAAAGTTTCATCACCACGCTCAAGCAGAGCGGCGACAAGCTGACCCAACTCGGTCAAGTTGGCAACATGGGTCGAGGCGAGCGCCTGTACTCGGTGCGCTTCGCCGACGACGCGGCCTACGTAGTGACGTTCCGCCAGACCGATCCGTTCTACACGGTGAACCTCGCGGACCCTGCGAAGCCCAGCGTGGTCGGTGAGTTGAAGATCAACGGTTACTCGGGCTATCTCCATCCGATCGGTGACAACCTCGTGATCGGCGTCGGCCAGGACGCAACGAGCACGGGACGCGTGCAAGGAGCCAAGGTGTCGTTGTTCGACGTGGCGGATCTCGCCAATCCGAAGGAGCTCGCGAAGTGGTCGGTGCCCAACGCGCAGACCGGCGTCGAGTGGGACCATCACGCGTTGTTGTGGTGGCCAACCGCCAAGACGTTGGTGTTCCCGTTGATGGAGTACGCCAATAGCAGCCAGTCCTACGGTGCCGTGGTGCTGCATGTCGATCGGGCCACGGGCATCACCGAACAAGGCCGCGTGGCCCACGGCACCGAGAAGCCGACAAACCTCGGTGCGACCGTTTGCCGCAAGCTCACCCAAGACGAGCTCAATCGATCCGGGATGAACTATTTCGTCGCCGGAGAACAGCTCGCGCTCTCCTGCGAAAAGGGTCAAGTCGGTGGCGCCATCGGCTATCAGTGCTCGGTGATCGACCCGCAGCAATTCGTCGGCCCACCCAACGCGGGCCCGAC
>JAYUFA010000296.1:0-1880 GCA_043738925.1 Actinomycetota bacterium | reverse complement strand
TCGTCGGCTCGATGCGCCGCAGTATCGACGTGGGCGCGTCGATGCCGCACGGGTCATTGCGTTTCTATGTGATGGGCGAGCGCAGCGTGACCCAGCAGGTTGCCGACGCCGACGACGTCGTAACGATGGGCCGCTTGTCGCGTGACGCGATCGAGGCCGGCGCGCTTGCGGTCAGCACCAATCGCCTCGCGTCGCATCGCGCCAAGGACGGTACGCCGGTGCCGGGCACGTTCGCCGACGAGCGCGAGCTGCGCGCGCTGGCCTACGCGCTACGCGACGCCGGTTCGGGGCTGCTGCAGGTCACGGGCGCGCTCGCCATGGGCTACGAGCTCGATACCGCGTTCGACGAACTCGACATGTACGCCCGCCTCTCGATCGAGAGCGGGAGGGCAGTGCTGTTCAGCCTCACCGAAGTCAACCAGAGCCCCGATTTCTGGCGGCGTGCCCTCGAGCACGTCGAGAAGCTGAATGGTTCCGGCGCGCAGCTTGTCGTGCAGACCCACGGTCGGCCGACAGGTCTGGTGGTCGGCTGGGACACCTACAACCCCTTCGCGGGACGCCCGACCCACGACGCCCTTGCGCACCTGCCGACGAGCGAACGCGTCGAGCGTCTCCGGGAGCACACGACACGAGCGGCGATCCTCGCCGAAGGAAATCTGGCCACACCGTCGCGTATGACCTTGCTCACCAAGCTGTGGTCCTACGTGTTCCCGATGGTCGACGGGCCCACGTTCGAGCCCACTGCCGACGAGTCGGTTGCAGCCCGCGCCAAGGCACAGGGCCTCGATGCCGAGACGATGCTGTACGACCTGATGTGTGACTACCCGTTGCAGTTGTCGTTGGGCGGGTATCGCAAGCACGATCTGTCGAGCATCCACGACCTCATGAGCCATCCCGACGCCATGCTCGGGCTAGCCGACGGCGGTGCACATTGCAGCATCATCTGCGATTCGTCGATGCCGTCATTCTTGTTGCAGCACTGGGTACGCGATCGTACGCGCGGCCCGCGCATCGAACTTGAAGCAGCCGTGCGCATGCTCAGCTCGCGTCCGGCCGAGGTGTATGGCCTCGGCGACCGCGGTGTGCTCGCGGTCGGCAAACGTGGCGATCTCAATGTGATTGATCTTGCAGCGATGCGGCTGCATCTGCCCGAGGTGCGCCACGATCTGCCGACGGGCGCAAAGCGCGTCGTGCAACGCGCCGATGGCTATGACTTCACCGTGTGCGCGGGCGAAGTCACCTTTCGTTCGGGTGTCGCCACCGCAGCGCGCCCGGGTGCATTGATCCGCGGACCGCAAGCCTGACCGACCCGACGATACCGAGCCGAGCCGATGGGCGAGGCGACCCGACGATACAGAGCCGAGCCGATGGGCGAGGCGACCCGACGATACCGAGGTAGCGATGTACGACCTGCTCATCAAGAACGGCTTGCTCGTCGATGGCACGGGCGCGGCGCCGGTGCGCGGCGATCTTGCGATGGCCAACGGCGTGATCGTCGCGGTCGGTGGCACCATTGTCGGCGAAGCGCGCGAGACCATCGACGCCGCTGGCAAGGTGGTGACCCCAGGCTTCGTCGACATCCATACGCACTACGACGGCCAGGCCACGTGGGACGAAGTGCTCGACCCGTCCACCTCGCACGGCGTCACCACGATCGTCGCGGGCAACTGCGGCGTCGGTTTCGCTCCGGTTGCCAAAGGCGGCGAGGACTGGTTGATCTCACTGATGGAGGGTGTCGAGGACATCCCGGGCACGGCCCTGCACGAGGGTATGGCGTGGGATTGGGAATCGTTCCCGGAGTACCTCGATGCGCTCGAACGCCGCCGCCACTCCATCGACGTCGGCGTGCAGGTCTCGCACGGAGCGGTACGTGCGTACGT
>JAYUFA010000295.1:0-1883 GCA_043738925.1 Actinomycetota bacterium | reverse complement strand
CGAGATCGAGCAGCTGAATGCTCGTTCGAGCGCAGCGCTCGACGAATGCCGTCAGGCGCGCGAAGGGGCCGAGCTCGAGGTCAGTCGGCTCCAAGCGGAACTTGCAGCGGCGCGTACGCCCGTCGTTCCTGATGATCTGAAGGTCATCGAGGGCATCGGTCCGAAGATGGAAGCGGCGCTCAACAAGGCCGGAATCCTCACGTTCGTGCAGCTCACACGCGCGAGCGAGGAGCAGTTGCATCGAGCGATCGAAGCCGATGGTCTCAACTTCGCACCCAGCGTCCCGACGTGGGCACGCCAGGCCGACTACCTCGTCAAAGGTGACCACGCCGGTTTCAAGGTGTACACAGATCATCTCGTCGCCGGCCGCGAGCCCGAGAAGGGCTGAGCGTCATGTCCGACGAACCGACGAGCACCACGACGACTCGATACTGGTACGAGCGGCGCAAGCTGCCGCTTTGGTTCTGGCTGCTTCCGCTGCTTCTCGCCCTGCCGGTTTTGTACGGCGCGATCGGGTTACGTCACCACGTCGAAGGCGACATTCACGGTCGAGCGGTCACGGCGCTGGCGGCGTTGAACGCGAACGGTGTCACCGCCGGAGTCGATGGGCGTGATGTCACGCTCATCGGCACGTTGCCCGCGGGTATCGATGCCGCGACCGCGCACAATGCGGTTCGCGATCTCCGCGGCGTTCGCCACGTCAGCGAGACGTTCGATGGCCTTTCCGCAACGGCTCCGTCGACCAGTGCAGTTCTGGCGACCACTGCCGCGCCAACCACGACGGCCTCAACCACGACGACGGTGCAGCCCACGACGACAACGCCTCCACCGCCTGGGCCAAGCTGACGCGGTTGCGGCGCGTGTACGCGGCCACGGGGGTGCGCTGAACCGCGTCGAGTTGGTGCTGTCGTAGCGGACGTGGCTCCGCAACCTGCGAGCGCGGAGCTCTCAGAGCGAGCGAATGTCGTCGACCGTTATGCGCTTGCGACCGAGTTCGGACGGCCGCAGCACCGGGGCGACCTCGGCGCGATCGAGCCACGACGGTTTGGCTGGCCCATCGAAGCGGGCCCATTCCGGCACCGGAGCCTGTGGCCAGTACTTGCGGCTGCACGTTTGGGCGAAGTCGGGGTCGATGCGCTGGCACGCTTCTCGGTAGGCCTTCGCCGTGGCGCGGGCGAGGTTGACATCCCAGAAATCCTCTTCGTAATCCCACAGGCCATCGCCCGCGTAACGAGCAATCGAAACACCGGGGAAGTCGAAGTAGGGCGGCCCGTCGGGGTCTGGGTTGTCGCGCCGGTTCTGGAGATACCAGATCACCTTGTCGTCGTCGATGGCGTACCAGTCGAGCACGGTGTAGATCTCGGGGACGCCCTTCATGACGCGGTCGATCCAATCGATGACCTCGGCGCGGGAGTGCATGGTGCCCCAGAACCGCTCGACGTAGTTGCAGTCGAGCGTGAACATGTTGGCCCACGCAGTCCAGTCCTCGACTACGCAGCCGGTGCGGTAAAGGTCGGCGAACTGCTCTTCGACTTCCGCACGCGCGAACTTCGCCATAACGCGAGGCTAGCCGTTGGCGAGCTTGAGTGAACTGGTGAGCGAGGTCAGCTCGGCGCGTGAGATCGAGCCCGTCACGTGTACGAAGCGTCCGGCGTTGTTGTCGACGACGAGTTCGGTGCCGGTCGTGTTGAGCAGCAATTTGGCGCTGCCGAGATCACCGACTGTTGTTGGGATGGCGTCGCTGGCGAGTCCACCGACGTCGGGCGCTGCGTCCGCGCTGCCTTGACGGACGATGAGCAGGTCGTTGTCGCGGCCATACACGTCGACCCACGAGATCTTCGGCGCGGATGGACCGGCGGCGACGGTGGTACTGCTGGCCGCGG
>JAYUFA010000294.1:0-1885 GCA_043738925.1 Actinomycetota bacterium | reverse complement strand
GCGCGCACGCGACGTCGGCCACGCACTCCGACCCGACGAGCTCGACCTCCACCCGCTCGGCGGCGTCGGCAGCCTGCGCAGCCGTGTGCGCGACGACGGCAACGACCGCCTCGCCGATGAAGCGCACGTGGGTCGATGCGAGCACCGGCGGAGAGAACACCGGGTCGAAGCGAGGCAGCACGGGTGGCATCGGACCGATGTCGAGATCGGCCGCAGTGAACACTGCCACCACACCGGGCATGGCACGCGCCTCCGCTGTATCGATGGCACCGATCCGCGCGCTTGGCAGGTGCGATCGCACGATGTGCAGGGCGTACGCGCCGGCCAGCGCGCCATCGGTGATGTCGGCCACGTACGACCCGCCGGCGGTGAGCAGGCGGTGGTCCTCGCGCCGCAACTCAGGCCGTGCCGTAGACGACCGCGGGTGCAGGTGCCTTCGCCAGCATCTCGCGAACCGCAGGCCCGATCTCGTTCGGCTCCCAACGGCGACCGATGTCGCAGGGCTCACCGTGTTGCCACCCGTCGGCCACGCTGATCATGCCGCCCTCAGCCTCGAACACGCGACCGCTGACGTCGCGCGAATCGGGGCCGGCCAACCACACCACCAGCGGCGCGATGTTCTCGGGGCCCATGGCGTCGAAGCCTTCCGTCGGCCGGGCCATCATGTCGGGGAACACCTCCTCGGTGAGCCGGGTCCGCGCGCTCGGCGCGAGAGCGTTCACCGAGACGCCGTAGCGACCAAGTTCCGCGGCCTGCACCACGGTGAGCGCGGCAATACCCGCCTTGGCGGCGGCGTACCCGCTCTGGCCGACGCTGCCCATCAGCCCGGCACCGGAGCTGGTGTTGATGAGGCGCGCGTCGAGCACCTCGCCGGCCTTCGACTGGTCACGCCAGTACGAAGCAGCGTGGCGCCCGACGCAGAAGTGCCCGCGCAGGTGCACCCGGATGATGAGATCCCATTCGTCGGGTGACGTGTTCACGAACATCCTGTCGCGCAGGATGCCTGCGTTGTTCACCACCACGTCGAGCCGGCCGAACTCGCGCACCGCGGTGTCGATGATGCGCGCCGCGGCGTCGAAGTCGGTGACGTCGTCGGTGTTCGAAATCGCCTCGCCACCGAGTGCTCGGATCTCCGCGGCAACGTCGGCTGCGGGACCGCTCGACGCCCCCGAACCGTCGGACGCACCACCGAGATCGTTGATCACCACGCGCGCGCCTTCGCGAGCGAGGGCCAACGCATACTCGCGCCCGAGCCCACGGCCCGCACCCGTGATCACTGCCACGCGACCTTCGCACATGCCTTTCACGATGTCTCCTTCGTCTCCAGCAACTGCCGGTGCTCGCTCACGCGTCGATGCGCTCGATGATCATCACATTGGCCTGCCCGCCGCCTTCGCAGATGGTCTGCAGGCCATAGCGCCCACCGGTGCGCTCAAGCTCGTTCAACAACGTCGCGAGCAACTTCGTGCCGGTGGCACCGATGGGATGGCCGAGCGCGATAGCGCCACCGTTCACGTTGACGCGGTCGTGGGTCATGCCCGTCTCGCGCATCCAGGCGAGCGGAACCGATGCGAACGCCTCGTTGATCTCGACCAGGTCGATGTCGTCGATCGACAGCCCGGTCCGCGCGAGGGCGATGGCTGTGGCAGGTATCGGAGCAGTCAACATGTCGATGGGGCTTGCGCCGCGCAGCCCGAGGTAGTGCACGCGAGCCCGCGGTCGCAGCCCATGCTCGCGCACCGCACGTTCCGAGCAGACAAGCACTGCCGACGCGCCGTCGGAGATCTGCGACGCCAACGCGGCAGTGATGCGTCCGTCGGGCCGCAGCGTGCGCAGCGAACGGATCTTGTCGACATCGGGGTCACGCGGACCTTCGTCGCGCACC
>JAYUFA010000293.1:0-5030 GCA_043738925.1 Actinomycetota bacterium | reverse complement strand
ATGTTGCCGCGAAGTTGCCTGCCGGCACGCCGCCAACGGTGAAGGGTTCGGTGCGGTTGCCGATCGAAGCGCGGCACCAACCCGGCTTGCCGATGTTGCACCACTTGCACATGCCGCAGTTGGCGAGCGTGGCGATAACCACGTGGTCGCCGACCACGACGCGCGTCACCTCGGAGCCGATGCGTTCGACGACGCCCGCACCTTCGTGACCCATGAGCGACGGTGCAGGCCAGGGGATGGTTCCGTCGATAACGCTGACGTCGGAGTGACATACTCCGGCGGCCGCGACGCGCACCCAGACCTCGTTCGGGCCGGGATCGCGAACCTCGACGTCGGTGCGGATCTCTGCGGTCTCTCCGTTGAACACGATGCCGCGCATGATTCGGCCCCCTTCTGTGTCGCGCGGACGGTGCCGCGCCTTGTCCGCAGAGAGATTGGCACATCGACTGCCCCCGGTACGGCACCGGCCGTGGCGCCGCGATCGGGCGATAGGTACTGACGACGCGATTGGCCTTGCGATGCGAGACAATGGGCCCATGACCATGGCCGTCGGGCTCGACGCAGAAGGACCGGCCGTCACCGATGCCGATGCGGCGTCGGCAGTCACCTGGGCGAGGTCGGTGGCGGCCGCCGCGTCACTCGGCGCGGCGGCGGTGCACGCGGCGTCGATTCCGGTGCACTTCGACCACGGCACCCGTTACGGCGTGGCGTTCATCGTGATGGCGGTCGCCGGTACGATCGCGGCGCTGCTCTGCGTGTTGTCTCGATGGCGTCGCGGCCTGTGGCTCACCGCGTTGGTCAACGTGGCCATCGTCGCGCTGTGGTTCCTCGCGACGACGCACGGTGTCCCTGGCGACACGAAGGAAGCGATCGGCTTGGCGAGCGCTGTGGCCACGATGCTCGAGGTGTCGGCGATAACCGCCGCGGTGGTAGGACTCTCGTCGCGCACGCGTACCGAACGATCAGCACTCCCCATCGGCTCCGGTCGCTACGGATGGCGCGCACCCGTCGCCGCGATCGTGGCGGCGACCACCTTGGCCACGCCGGGAGTAGCCACCGCCGCCGATCATCACCACGGTGGCGTCACCGATGTCGCGGGAACCACCGGGCGCGCACACACAACGGCAACGGGCTCGACGGGCTCGACGGGCGCGCACGACCATCCGTTCCAGGAGTCGGGTGTCAGCGACGCGCTCGCCGCGAGTTCCATCACGGGCATCTTCTCTCGCGCTCCAGCGGTGGTGCACTCCGGTGGCACCGGCAACGTGGTGCACGACGCGTCGTCGGGCGGCACCTGTGCGCCGTCGGATGAGCAAGTGGCCGCGGCCGACAAGCTCGTGGCCGCGACAACGCTCGCGTTGTTGAAGTACCGCGACGTGAACGTTGCTGTTGCCGACGGCTACCGACCGTTGGGGTTCGAGCCGAACGGCGTCAATCACTACATCAACACGAAGTACCTCGACGACGACGTGATGGTTGATCCCAATCGACCCGAGGCCATTCTGTACGGGCGCAGCGCCGACGGAGCGATGTTTCCGGTCGGAGCGATGTATATGGCGGGATCAGCGGGCGAGCGCGGGCCCCGTATCGGTGGCTGCCTCACGCCGTGGCATCGGCACGGCTTCCCGTTCGCTCGACGCGGCGAGACCAGCACGGAGATGATGCACGTGTGGACCGTGCCACTGCCCGGTGGGCCCTACGCCGAACATGTCGAGGGTGAGTACGCACGCATTTACCTTGGCGTCGAGCCGATCAATGTCGACGGCGATCCGGCTGCTGGTGTCGGTGATGCTCCCACGAGCGGTTTCGAACAGCTTGCGCAACTCTTCGGCTCTGGCGCTGGCAGGTTTGGCATCGCGGCGGTGCTGAATGCCGTCAACGTGTATCGCGAACAGTTGTGTGCGCCAGGCACCCGCGCGTTGATCGATTCGAAGGTGCACGATCAGAAGCTCGTCGATCGGATGTGCGATCCGGTGTTGAATGGGCTCTTGCCCGGAGCGAGCGCGCCCGACCTATCGTCGTTGATGAGGGCGTTCGGCGGCTCCGGTACGAAGTGATGGGATGGGGCATGCTCATTGCACAGATCAGCGACCTGCACGTGAGCACGGCCGACCCTGATCACAAGCTCGTCGACACGAGCGAGACGCTGCGGCGCGTGATCGACGTGTTGAACACAATGCGCCCGAGACCCGATTGCGTCATCGCGACCGGCGACCTCGTCGATCACGGCACCGATGTCGAATATCGCATCCTGTTCTCGATCCTCGAACGACTCGAGCTGCCGCTGTATCTGCTGCCGGGCAATCACGACAACGCGCCGCTCCTACGCATGCACCTGCATATGCACGGCATGCTGCGCGCCGACGAGGCGGGTCATCTCGGCACCGTGATCGACACGCACGATGTGCGGCTGGTGCTCGTCGACACCACTGACCCGACGCGCCATGACGGCGTGTTTCCCGAGGCACGGGCCGCGTGGCTCGATCGCGTTCTGCAAGCTGACACCAGGCCGACGCTGGTGGCCATGCACCATCCGCCGTTCGCGACTGGCATCTGGTGGATGGATGTGATGGGGATCGAACGTGGTGGCCGCACACGCTTCGAGTCGGTGGTGCGCAAACATCCTCACGTGCGCCAGATCGTGTCGGGTCACGTACACCGCTCGATCGCGCGTACTTGGGGTGTCACCATGCTCACCGTGTGCCCGAGCACCGCGCATCAAGTGGGCTTGTCGCTCGGCGATGATGCGGCGCCGACCTTGACTCTCGAGGCGCCATCGTTCCAACTGCACCGTTGGAGCGACGACGGCTTTGTCACCAACACCACGCCGATCGAGTTGCCCGGCGTGTTCGACCTGCGCTCGCAGGTAAGCGATTGGGAAGCGACGAAGGAACGGCTCACTCGCGGCGGGCCGTTCCCGAAGGACGAGCCGCTGTTCTGATGACGCGCCGTCCGTCATGGCCGGGTCGGGCGGAAACACGAATGGCCACCCGCGATCCGCGAGTGGCCTTCGGTCGACGGCGCTGCGTGGCTTCTTAGCCGCGACCCGCGTTGGGCTTGGTGCCGTGGTTGGCCTTTGACGTACGGGCCTTTTTCTTTTTCTTCTTCGTGCGCTTCGACATAGGCCCGCCAGCATATCGGTGCGGGCAAGGTGTCCGGTCATCCAGGTTCGGCCCAGTGGTTCGGCCCAGTAGTTCGGGGCGGTGTCTCACCCGCCGTCGTCACCTACGGCCGTTCGTGCTAGAGATGCGGGTGCGTCGCGGTCCAGGCCACGAGCTTGTCGGCCGGCCAGGTGTTGATGATGCTCTCGACGGGAACACCGCACCGTTCGGCCTTGTCGCAGCCGAAGGTCTGCCATTCCATCTGGCCGGGGCTGTGGGCGTCGGTGGAGATCACGATATTGCAGTCCCATTCGACGGCCAGTCTGAGCAGCTCCTCGGGGGGGTCCTGGCGTTCGGGCCGACAGTTGATCTCGACCGCCGTGCCGAATTGGTGGCACGCGGCAAACACGATCTCGGCGTCGAACTGCGTGCCGGCGCGGCCAGTACCCGCCACCTTGCGGTTGGTGCAGTGGCCGAGTACGTCAACGTGCGGACTCGTGATCGCGAGCACCATGCGGCGAGTCATCTCGTCGCGCGGCATGCGGAACTTGGAGTGGACGCTGGCCACCACCACGTCGAGCTCTGCGAGCATCGCGTCGGACAGGTCGAGTCCGCCGTCATCGAGAATGTCGACTTCGAGACCGGTCAGCACACGAAATGGCGCGACCTCGGCGTTCAACGCGGTGATCTCGTCGAGCTGGCGGCGTAGGCGCGCTTCGTCAAGGCCGTGCGCGATCGTGAGCCGGGCCGAATGGTCAGTGACCACGATGTACTCGTGACCGAGCGCGATAGCGGTGTCGACCATCGCTCGGATCGGCACGGCGCCGTCGCTCCAGCTGGTGTGCAAGTGACAATCACCGCGCAACGCGTCGCGAAGAGCGTGGCCGCCGTTGGCGCGTACCGCTGAGCGATCTTCAAGCCGGGCGAGGTAACCGTCGGTGTTGTTGCGTGCCGCGTCGAGGATCACCTCGGCGGTCGATGGGCCGATGCCGTCGAGGTCGGTCAGCGTGCCGTTGGTGATTCGCTCCGCGAGCTCGGTCGGGTGTAGCTCACGCACAACGTCGATGGCCTTTTGGAACGCCCGAATCTTGCCCGAGGGGGCGAGCTCTCGATCGAGGCAATAGATGGCGCGGTTGAGCGCGTCGACGGGTTCCACCTCGTCAGGTTAGGTCGAGGGGCGGGCGGTGGGCGGACGAAATGCTCGTAGCCTGCGTGCTTCGTGGAACGCTTCGGGTTCGTCGGTCTCCCCAATGCCGGCAAGTCGTCCTTGTACAACGCACTCACCGGTGCCAGCGCGCTTGCCGCGCCGTATGCGTTTGCCACGGTCGATCCGAATGTTGGTGTCGCGAAGGTGCCCGACGTTCGACTTGACCAGCTCGCCGTCATGTCGAAGTCGAAGTCGATTGTGCATGCCAGCGTGCAGTTCACCGACATCGGTGGACTCGTGGAAGGCGCTCACAAAGGTGAAGGTCTCGGCAATCGCTTTCTCGGCGGTATTCGCGAGGTCGACGCGATCGTTTACGTGCTGCGCGCATTCGCCGATGACGACGTGCCCGGGCCTACGGATCCGCTTGACGCGCTCGGCGTGCTCGAGATCGAGTTGGCGATGGGCGACATCGACAGCGCCGAGAAGCAACTCGACAAACGCAAGCGGATGGCCAAGGCGGGCGACAAGGCCGTGGTCGACGAAGTCGAAGCGCTCGAAGCCGCGGTTGCGTCACTGCAGCGCGGTGTGCCGGTGTATCGCAGTGCGTTGACCGTCGCGCAGCGCGAGTTGTTGAAGCCGATGTTCCTGCTGTCGAACAAGCCGGTGCTGGCGGTGGTCAACATCGGTGAGGATCAGCTTGGCGATGCCGATGCGATCGTCGCGCCCGTGAAGGCAGAGCTACACACCGAAGATGTTGTCGGCGCGTGCATCCAGCTCGAAGC
>JAYUFA010000292.1:0-13326 GCA_043738925.1 Actinomycetota bacterium | reverse complement strand
TCTCGGCGAGATGTGTCACGATCACCGAGCTGCGATCGACCACGGTTGCGCCACGCGCTCGATAGTGATCAGCCATCGCTTCGGGCACCCAGAACGCGGGTAGACCGAAGACAGGCTCAGTTGTCGGCTGACCGACAATCGCGAGGTCACCATCGCCAGAGAGCACCATCACCTGCCCGGCCGGCGCATCGCCGCGACCGGCCTCGACACCGTTGATGCGAATCATGTAGGTCGCCGGCGCGAGCATGACGTCGTCGCGTGTTCTCACGAGAGGCACGACAAGACCGAGCTCGAGCGCGAGGCTCCGCCGCAACGCCTTCACACGATCGAGCAGCGTCGCGCCATGCGCTTGATCGACCAAGTCGAGCAGGTCGAGTGACAAGTCGAGTTCGAGTGCCTCGACCTGAAGATCGAGCGCAACGTCGTCGTCACCGACAATCGTCGGAACCACTTCGTCGTCATTCACCGCGACCGGCTCGGTCACACGCGAGCGAGCAATCATCAACACGATGGCGAGGAAGAAGAACGGCGGCTTCGGAAGACCGGGTAAGAGGCCAAGCGCGACAATGGCGGCCGCCGAGATGCCGAGCACCCGTTTGTTGCGAAAGAGCTGCGTTGCAAGGTCGACGCCGAGGCCACCCTCCTCGTCGGTCGTCGAGCGCGTGACGATGACGCCAGAAGCAACGGAGATCAGCAGTGCCGGGATTTGGCTGACGAGACCATCGCCCACCGAGAGCAGCGAGTACTTCGTGATGCTGTCCGATACCGAGAGACCGTGTTGCAACGCGCCAACGGCGATACCGCCGAACAGATTGACGAGAACGATCACGACGGCCGCAATGGCGTCGCCCTTGATGAACTTCGACGCACCGTCCATCGAGCCGTAGAAGTCGGCTTCGCGCGAAACGTGCAAACGTCGACGTCGCGCCTCTTGATCGGTGATCAGACCGCCGTTGAGGTCGGCGTCGATGGCCATCTGCTTACCGGGCATCGCGTCGAGCGTGAAGCGTGCACCGACCTCGGCAACGCGCCCGGCGCCGCTCGTGACCACCGCGAATTGGATCACGACGAGAATCACGAAGATGACGAGACCGATGATCAAGTTCCCCGACACCACGATGCTGCCGAACGCCTGAATGACCTTGCCACCTTCGCCTTTGCTCAGGATGAGACGCGTCGTCGACACATTCAGCGCCAGGCGGAACATGGTGGTGACGAGGAGCAATGAAGGGAACACCGAGAACTCGAGCGGCTCGCGCACCAGCATCGACGTCAACAGGATCATGATGGCCAGGCTGATGTTCAACGCCAGCAACATGTCGAGCAGCACCACGGGAAGCGGCACGACCATGACGACGACAACCATCAGAATCCCGAACGGGATCACAGCTGCGGACAAGCGACGCTTCGGCATCACGCGGCCTTACCGGTACGCCAAAGGACGGCGAACACTTCAGCCACAGCCTGATAGAAGTCGGCCGGGATGACGTCGCCGATCTCGGTCGCACGAAACAGCGCTCGGGTCAACGGCCTGTTCTCGATCGTCGGCACATGATGGAGCGCTGCCTCGGCCTTGATGCGCTGCGCGATCTCCCCCGCGCCCTTCGCGACGACAACGGGCGCTGCGTCGTCGTCGGTGTAACGCAACGCAACTGCGTAGTGGGTGGGGTTGGTGAGCACGACGGTGGCGCGAGCCACGTCGGCCATCATGCGCATGCGGCTCATCTTGAACATGCGCCGCTTGACCTCGCCCTTCATGTGAGGGTCACCTTCGCTATGTCGTGCCTCTTCGCGTATGTCCTGCTTGCTCATCCGCACGCCCTTTTGGTAACGGCGACGTGAGACCACGACATCGATGAGCGCTACAAGCAGGCCGAGTGCAGCGACACGGCCGAGTATGGAGTCGATGCCGCTCGACAACATCGAGAGGAAGTCCGGAATGGTCATTGCGCCGCCGAACAGCCGCTTGCGCAGGTCACCCCATGTCATCATCAACACTGCGGCAACGGCCGCGAGCTTGAGCAGTGACCGGCCGAACTCCCACACGATCTGCTTGGAGAAGAGGCGCTTGAAGCCCTTCATCGGGTTGACGCGTTCGAACTTGGGCTTGAGCGCGTACACGTTCGGCCTTCCGCCGACGACAGCAAGTTGGGTGACCACGCTCGCGGCGGCGATAGTGGCCACCGCCGGCAACAGCGCGCGGCCCCCGTTGATCATGTTGCTGCGTAGAAACGCTGTGGCGCTCTTGTCATCCACGCGAGCTGCGACGTCCATCGACTCGTACATCGATCCGACGATCATCTTTCGAATGCCCGAGACCGCGCCGGGAAGTACTGCGACCACCGCCAGCAGCGCTGCGGCCTGAGCCGCTTCCGCCGAACGAGGCGATTGGCCCTTTTTGCGCGCCTCTTTGAGCCGTCGCCGAGTTGGCTTCTCGGTTTTCTCCTGGCTCATCGCGTGCCGATCGTTCGTCTACGAGGCCTTGTTCCTCATGGGCCATTCGACCTGTTTGGCCGTTCTTTGAGCGTCCCGTGTCGGCGTTGTCGAAACGTTGACGAGCCGCCCGGACGTTCCGCTCATAGCAACTCAGCCGGTGTCGAACAGCTTGGGGACGGCACACCACACCATCGGCGCGGTCTCCTCCGCGCGGAGTGTGTGCCACGAGACGGAGCAACCATGGGCAAGGGAACGATCGTCGGCATCCTGTGTGCCTTCGGCGCGATCTTCGGATCGATGATCATGGAAGGCGGCAACCCTGCCGCGCTCATCGCGCCGCCCGCGCTCATCTTGATCATCGTCGGCACGTTCGGAGCCACCTGTGCGGGCACGTCGCTCGACAGCGCCATTGGTGCTCTGAAGAACATTGGCACGCTCTTCGGGAACAAGGAGTATGAGACCGTCGAGCTCATCACCCGCCTCAGCGGATACGCCGACATCGCCCGCCGCGATGGCGTGCTGGCCCTCGAATCGAAGCTGGGCGAAGAAGACGACGAGATGGTCAAGAAGGGTCTGCAGTCGCTCTCCGACGGCGTCGAACTCGACGACGTGCGCAAGCTGCTGTCGGCGCAGGCCGCGGCAGAAAAGCGCCGCCTCAAGCAAATGTCGGAGTTCTGGAACAAGATGGGCGGCTACGCACCGACCCTGGGCATCATCGGTACAGTGCTCGGCCTCATCCACACCCTCCAGAGCTTGGGTGGCGATCCTGCGTTGTTGGGCGAACTCATCGGTGCGGCGTTCACCGCCACCTTCTTCGGCGTCATGTTCGCCAACATCATCTTCCTCCCGTTCGGCGCGAAGCTCGCGCTGATGGCCGAAGAGCAGCTCGAGTACCACAAGCTGGTCGTCGAGGGCATCGTCGGTATCGGCTCTGGCGTGAATCCACGCCTACTCGTGGATCAACTCGGTTCGCATCTGCCGCCCAGCCAGCGCGAGGAGCTCGCCGAGTCGGCTGACCTCAAGAAGTCAGCCTGATGAGCGGCGGGGGCGGCGGCGGCGACGCATTCGCGGAGGAACCAGAAGCGCACGAGAATCACGAGCGCTATCTGTTGACCTACGCCGACATGATCACGCTCTTGATGGCATTGTTCATCATCTTGTTCGCCATCGGCCAAACCGACGTTGCGAAGTTCAAGCGGTTCCAAACTGGTTTGCAAAAGCAGTTCGGCGCACCCGCACTCGACGGCGGCACCGGTATCGCATCAAGCTCGCAGTTCGACAAGCCGGTCACGCAGGCCGCTGCGCTCGCTCAGGCGAACCCAGGGCTGCAAGACCCCCAAGAGCTAGCGAGCGGCGCTCCGGCACCCAAGGCCGATGCGCCGAAGGTACAGGTCACCGCATACAACGCTGATCAAACGGCGAACACCATTTCCCAAGTACTCGCACAGCAAGGGTTGCCGCAGAGTTCGTACGAGGTCGACGTGGACAATCGCGGAGTGGTCATTCGCTTGTCGACCGACGAGGTCACGTTCGCGTCCGGCTCCACGGTGCTGCGGCCCGAGAGCTTTCGCGCGCTCGACGTTGTCGCGCGGTCGCTGCAACATGTCTCCAACGGCATCATCGTCGAAGGTCATACCGACAACCGCGGTCTGTCGGGAACGACAACCAACTGGGAGCTATCGGCACTGCGGGCGTCGACCGTGCTGCGCTATTTCATCGACAAGTTCCAGATCGAGCCGAAGCGCCTTCAAGTTGCCGGCTACGCCGATACGCGCCCGATCGCCACGAACGACACCGACGCCGGTCGAGCGCGCAATCGTCGCGTCGAGATCGTGATCGCCTTGCACACCGACAGCATCGAGCCCGCCAGCAATGTCAATGCGGTCGACCCCGAGTTGAAGGACCCTGCCAAGCCCGGCGCGATCGATCCAGGTCTCGTCACCCATACAACGGTCAAAGCCACGGGTGCAACCGGAGCCACGGGAACCAAGGCCACCGGCACAACCGGCACAACCGGCACAACCGGGGGGTCTGGCACCAGCGGAGCGAAGGCAACGACGACGACGGCGAAGCCATCGCCGAGCACCACCGTGGCGACAACGACCACCAAAGCGAAGTAAGCGCGCTGTCCTCGAGCGGACACCAGTTTCGACGAGACGCCCGAGGGCGCTATGACTCAGCCCGCGCTATGACTCAGCGCAGAGCGTCGATTGCGTCAACGAACGCGTCGAGGTCGAGCGGCTTGGAGAACGCGGCCACGATCGGCGCTCGCACAAATCCCGGATCGAGCACGACCGGGTCAGAACTGACAACGACCACAGCGCATGTCGGTGCGACACGAACCACCGCTTCAAGGAGGAGTTCGGCGCTGTAGTCCGGAAGGTTGCGGTCGAGCACGACCAAACTCGGCTGCACGCGCTCGATGATCTCCAAGCCGCGAGCGCCGGTCGCGGCGACCGACACGCGCGTGCCAGGCACTCGAGAAAGCACCGCTTCGAGTATCCAGCGAGCTTCGGCGTCGTCGTCGATGCAGACGACTTCGCGTAGATCGATCGCCGTAGACCCAAGTGCGGAGGCCCGCAGTGTGACGCGGACGCGCGTGCCCACATCGAGCTCGCTCGCGACGGCAAGGTCGCCGCCCATCGAGCGGACGAGTCCTTCACTCAGCGGCAACCCGAGACCCGTGCCGGCGACGCCTGAGCCCTCGGCGCCCATGCGATCAAATGGCTGGAACAATCTCGGCAACACGTCTGCCGCGATGCCGCGACCGGTGTCCGCGATGTCGAGCGTTACGGCGTCGCCATCGAGCGAAGTCGACACGGTCACCGTGCCACCCGGTCGGTTGTACTTCACGGCGTTCGTGAGCAGGTTCGCAATCACCTGCCGCAGCCGCGTGGCGTCGCCTCGCACCTGCACGTCGGCCTCGTCGTCACGCACCACCGTCACGTCGTTGCCCTGGGCCAACGCGGCAACCATATCGAGCGCGCTCTCGACGATCGGCCGAAGCGAGAATCGATCGTCGCGCACCGGCAGGTGCCCGGCGTTCAGGCGGCTGTAGTCGAGCAAGTCGTCGAGCAATCGCACGAGGTGGTCGCCGGAACGACGCAGGCGCCGCAGGTACTCGGTCGGATCACCCGCGCCCATCTCGAGCAGCTGCGCGTAGCCGAGGATCGCGTGCAGCGGCGTGCGGAGTTCGTGACTCATCTTCGACACGAACTCGGCGGCGATTCGGTTGGTCTCGTTCGCGTGGAGAGCACCATCTGCAAGTGCCACTTCCGCAGCGTGCTGTTCGCTCGCGTCGGTCAGCGTCCCGACGACGAAAGCGGTGCCGTCACCGATCTCGACCACCGAGCAACGAAGCTCGGTCCAGCGAAACAGCCCGTCGCCAGTTCGCATGCGCAGAACGCACCGCTTCGTTCTCGCCGCCCCGCCGGCAGCGGTATCGAACTGATTGCATTGAACGGCAAACGCATCCACGCGGTCGCGATCCTCCGGATGCACGCGTCCGTCGAGCAGATCGACGACCGACCCGATGTCGGCAAGCTCACCCGCAAACGTCATGGCCCACTCGGTCGACAGCCACCGAGATGAACCGTCTTTCGAGAACGCGAACGACACGATTGGTTGCTCGGCGACCAGGCCAGCGAGTGCCTCGAGCGTCGCGCCGGCGGGCAGGCTCGTGCGTGCCCCGTTGGTCACGAGTCGAACCGGTACCCCAAGTTGCGTACCGTGATCAGCCACCGCGGATGCACCGGATCGTCCTCGATCTTCGCGCGGAGCTTACGGACGTGCTCAGTCACCGTTGCGGCCTGCTGCCACTCCGACGAGGACTGCCACACACTCTCCAACAGCTCCTGACGACTGAACGCCCGACGGGGCCGCGATGACAAGAAGTACAACAGCTCAAACTCCTTGGGCGTCAGCTCGACATGCTCGCCACGCAGGAACACCTCACGCGCATCGCCGTCGATCGTAAGGTCACCGAAGTGGCGAATCGTTGACGACACCCGCGGACCTGAGCGGCGGAGCAAAGCGCCGACGCGCGCCGAGATCTCTGCGGGCATGACGGGCTTGACCACGAAATCGTCGGCGCCAACCCGCAGGCCGACGACGCGTGTGTTCACATCGTTGTTGCCGCTGATGATCAGCACCGGAACGTCGTCGTGACGTCGCAGCGCCGTGAGCAGATCGAGGCCCGGCAGGCCGGGCAGCGTCAGGTCGAGGATCACGAGGTCGACACGGCGCGAACGCATCGCGTCGAGCGCGCGATCAGCGCAGTCGGCTTCGACCGTGCTGTAGCCATCACGCTGCAACACGGTTGTCGCGAGGTGTAGCGCGTCCGGGTCGTCATCGACGACAAGGACAGTGCAGCCCCGTCCTTCAGTTCCCAAACGCGGCAATTGTGCGAGCACGGATCCCGTTCCCTTTCCTTGATGTGCCTTCGCCCGATGACAGTTTGCAGACCGCGTCGGTGAGCACCGCGAGGTCAATGGGCTTGGCGAGATATGAAGAAACACCGAGACGACGAAATCGTGTCATCGTCGATGCGTTGGCGTCTGCGCTGAGGACGACGACGGCCGGCCGATTCGCCGACGGCGCTGCGAGGAGCTCGCGCACGAACCCCTCCGCAGATTGATCGCCCATCCACGCGTCGACGATGACAACCTCGGGGCGATGTTCGACGATCGCCGCGCGGGCCTCGCTCAGCGTGGGCACCGTGATGAGCTCGAACTCGGGCAGAAGAGCAAAGACCTCGTGCAGCAGTTCGAGACTCGCAGGATCGTCGTCGACCGACACGACCGTTCCTGGCGCCCTGGTCTCGCAAACGTCGTCATGCGGAATCGATCGGAGCGGCGCGTGGACCGGCACCGCTCGCAACATGGCATCGGCGAGCCAACCAACCGGCCGGGTTCGCCGCGCCGGGGCATAGCCAAGCACGACTGTGTGCGCATCGGGAGCGGCCGCGAGTAGTTCGGGGTAGGCCCCACGCAACGCGTCCTCGGTCAGAAGATCGCCATTTTGCACACGCGCAACGCCGGCGGACGCAACCACAGTTACTGCTGCGCCGATACGAGAAACCGCGATCGCCGAATCGGCGCCCGAGGCGCGAACAACGCACGAGAGGTACACATCGACCATGACCTCGGCGGGGCAGCTCCGATGCGCGACCTCCAGTGCAGCAGCGAGCGCGGGATGCGCGCCGGCGCGGTGCACATCGGCCGCAGCGCCCGGCGTATCGGGCCACACCTCGACGAGTGCCACACCACCCGATCGGGCGGGTACCACTAGTCGCACGAGCGCCTTTCGCGGTTGACCGTCGTGGTCTCGGTAGGAGGCCGTGGCTACAACGGGATCGACGCTTGCCAAAACGGTGGCCAAGGCAATATGCGGCGCCGCACCCAGCACCTCGGACGACGTTGCAAAGAGCACCGTGATGAGATCTTCGGCAATGACCAACAACTCGACGTCGCAGAACTGGTCCAGCGGTCGTAGATCAATCGTTGGGCCGACGGGCGAAGCAAATGTTGGGGAGGTCATGGGTGCATTCGTGTGTGCGTCGCCGGCAACGCGCGACGTGCTATTTGCACCTGAGGCGGCGATCAAGCTACCAACATGGGTTGCACAAGACGCGAACGGTGCAGTCGCGTCCGGGCGATTGCGCGCAAGGCCGGTGCGCGGGCGCACCGAACGCTGCCGCCTGCCCGAACGAATCGCCCGATCCTTCACGCGTCCCTGCCCTTCGCTGACGAACCACGTGCGCTTCCATCGACCCGAATGCACACGAATGGAGCATTCGCCCCAAAAGGAAGGCACAACAGGCAGATTTCTGCGGGCTCGGCCCTCTGCGTAGGGGTCGCCTCGCCTGTCGGCTCGGCTCCTATACGTAGAAGGGGTTCTCCCCCATCGCATGGTTCGTGGCGTCGAGCACCTCGGTGATCTCGGGGATCGCATCGAGGATCGAAGCGCGTATGCCCTCGGTCAGCGTGGCCGCACTCATGGAGCAGCCCTGGCAGCCGCCGCCCATCGTGACGTAGGCGGTGGCGCCTTCAACACCGACCAGCGATGCAAAGCCGCCGTGCGCCGCCAGCGCAGGGTTGATGCGCTTTTCGAGCAACGTCGTGATTCTCTCGACGACGTCACCGGTGAGTTCGAGATCGCCGAGGCCCGCCAGCGGATCGGGACGATTCGGGTTGCGAATGACCAACCCACCTTGGCTCGGGTTCGACGGCAGATCGAGCGTGGAACCGCGCAGCGCATCAACACTGGCCGCAGGAATGACGAGCGTGAGGTCGCCGACCTGATACTGCACATCGTCGGCATCGGCGTCGGCGAGCGCATCGAACGACAAGTCATAGGCGTACTCGACGCCGTGCACACCGGTGACCTCGATGCGCAACCCAAGCGTGCCCGGATCGTCCTCGCCGCCACGGATCTCCAGCACTCGTTCCAAAGCGCGGGCGGAGACCTCGACCACGAGGTCGGCGGCAGTCGGAACACGATCAGCGAGTGCGGCATCAGGGGTCATGGGTCCAAGCGTACCGTTGCCGTTCGCAACCGTCGTCGGCTGGCCTCGGCCGTCGGCTCAGCTTCTCAGGCCGTGAGGTTCTCGATCTCGGCACCGAGGGCCAGCCACTGCTCCTCGAGGCGACCGAGCGCTTCGACTGCCGTGGCCAACTCCGCACCTATCGAGGCCAGCTCGCGGTGATCGTCGGTTGACGTGAGACGAGCCTCAAGGTTCGTGCGGATACGACCGAGCGGCGCCATGTCCTTTTCGACCTGGCGGAACCTGGCTCGCAGTGCCGTGACGTTCGCAGGTTTCGCCACCGCGCTCGCTGTGCGTCGGTCAACCGGCCGAACGGCCGTGGGCTTGGTACGCAGGGTCCCGGTGGTCCGACGCGCGCGACGGTCGGCCTCCCAAGCCTCGTAACCACCCGCAAGACGACCCGCTCCCCCGTGTCCGTCGAGTACGACCACGTCGTCGACAGTGCGTTCGAGAAATGCCCGATCGTGGCTGACCACTACCAGCGCGCCCGGCCAGTCCTCCAGGAAATCCTCGAGCACACGCAAGGTGTCGATATCGAGGTCGTTGGTCGGCTCATCCAGGAGCAGCACATTGGGCCGGGCGGCGAGCACGAGCAACAGCTGGAGGCGTCGCCGCTCGCCGCCGCTCAACAGGCCAATGGGCGCCCATTGCGCGTCACCGTCGAACCAGAACTGTTCCATCAAACGCGCGTCACGCCAGTCGGCATCACGCGCGCCGCCCGTGACCGCTTCGCGTACGCGCTGTGCAGGATCGAGAGTCTGACCAACCTGGTCGTAGTAGCCGAGCGCCACGGTTGGCCCTCGCACCAGGCGTCCGAGGGTCGGCGTGAGCCGTCCGGCGATGATGTCGAGCAACGTCGACTTGCCGGTGCCGTTGGCGCCGACGATGCCAAGACGTTCGCGACGATCAAGCGCCAGGTCGAGGCCGGTGAACAGAGGCACGTCGCCGAACGCATGCCCGATGCCGTGCAGTTCCACAACCTGGTCACCAAGGCGCGGCGTACCAGCGAACAGCAGATCCAGCTCGTTGACTCGCGCTGCGGCCTCGGCGCGAGTCTCGATCAACTCGGTGGCGCGTTCGACGCGCGATTTCGACTTCCGTGTGCGCGCCGGCGCACCCCGACGCAACCATGCCAACTCACGCCGCGCCAGGTTGCGACGGGTCGACTCCTCCGCGACTGCACGGTCCTCGCGCTCGGCCTTGTTCTCGAGATAGGACGCGTAGCCACCCTCATGGATGTAGCCGCGTCCTCGGTCGAGCTCGAGGATGCGGTTCGTCAAGCTGTCGAGGAAATGGCGGTCGTGCGTGACGAGCAGCAGACCACTGCGCGCCGAAATGAGTCGCTCCTCGAGCCATGCGATGGCATCGATGTCGAGATGGTTGGTCGGCTCGTCGAGCACCAACAGATCGGTCTCCGCAACCAAGGTGCGAGCGAGCGCAACGCGCTTCGCCTGGCCACCGGAAAGCTCGCGAGTGTTCGCGTCAAGTACATCGGCCAAGCCCAGTTTGTCGGCCACAGCCGCAACCTCCCAGCTCGGCCCGAGCACATCGCTCACGCGGCCTTCGGGAAGCGCGGCACGTTGATCGAGCGCCGCTATGCGCACGCCCCGCCCGAGGCGTACGACCCCCGATTCGGGTTGGTCGACCCCGGTGAGCACGCGCATCAGCGTGCTCTTGCCCGTGCCATTGAGCCCGACGATGCCCAGCCGATCACCTGTCGAGATGGTCACTGAGAGGTCGTTGAACAACGGTCGGCCCGGCCGACTCACACCGACGCGGTCCGCGTCAATCAAAATCACCCCGAGAGGCTACGGTTGTGTGACCCTCGCGCGTGCGGTGGCGCGTTGGAGCACGACGTCGAGCAGGGTGAGTACCACGCTCTTCACCGATTCCCTTGCACGCGCATCGCATTCGATCACCGGCACGTCGGACGCTACGTCGAGCGCCTCACGGACAGCGTCGAGGGCGTACGGCTGCTCGCCGTCGAAGCGGTTCAGCGCGACCACGAAGGGCATGCCGAGTCGTTCGAAATAGTCGATTCCCGGGAAAGCGTCCTCGATGCGACGCGTGTCGGCAAGCACAACCGCACCGAGCGCTCCGCCAGCAATGTCGTCCCACATGAACCCGAATCGATCCTGGCCCGGCGTGCCGAACAGATAGAGGATCAAGCTCTTCTCGACGGTGATGCGACCAAAGTCCATGGCCACGGTCGTAGTGGTCTTGCGGGCCACCTTCGACGTGTCGTCGATGCCCACCGAACGGTGGGTCATCGCAGCCTCAGTAGTCAACGGCTCGATCTCAGAGATCGCTCCGACGAGTGTCGTCTTACCGACGCCGAAGCCGCCGGCGATCACGATCTTCACCGGGATGGGCACCGTGCGCGATGGCATTGCATCGACGCGGTCAGAGTGCGCGTACGCCATGGATCAACCTCTGTATCAGCGAAATGTCGTCTTGGACGCGCTCGGGTGTGTCGTGGACTTGCAGAACATCTGCCTCGACCAAATCGGCCACGAGGACGCGAACCACGCCTATCGGCAAGCGGACGCGTGCGGCCACTTCTGCCAGCGACATCGGTTGCGAACATACGAGAGCGATGTCACGGCACTCAAAGCTGAGGCGCCTGATCGCATCGCGAACGCCGGGGAGTTGCTGCGCCAATGCTTGAATGCCAAGAGGGCGTTCGGTCCGCGTGCGTCCGCCTGTCACGTAGTACGGACGCACACCGGCATCGGGTGCAGCGTCGTCGCACGCGCGAGCCGACGCGACGGTGGTCGCTCCGTTGTTCTCGCGCGACGGCTGCTCGGCACTCATGTCAGCGAGAGCATTCCCTGGAGTTCGGCGATCAACGACGGTGTGAGCACCGCGCCGAAGCGTTGCACCAGCAGCGTCATCTCGTAGCCGACCAAGCCGATGTCGGCATCGCGACCGGCCAGCACGCCGAGCGATGAGCCACCGCTGACCTGGGAGATGAACAGGTAGCCGCGTCGCATCTCGATGATGACCTGATCGAGCCCACCCATCGCGAGCGTGCGCGACGCGCCTTCCGACAGCGACCTCATGCCGGAAACGATCGCCGCAAATCGGTCGGCGGTTGCGCGATCGAGGTTGGCCGAGATCGCCATGAGTAACCCGTCGGATGACACGCCGATCGCGCCTTGCACGCCAGCCGTCTTCGACACGAAGTTGCCGAGCAACCAGCTCACGTTCTGCGCGTCGACACTCATGTCGGTTGACGTCATGATCGATCTCCTTCGTTCGAGTCGCCCGACTCGGCATCAGCGTTCTGGAGGCCGCGATCGACCCCCGCACGGAATCGGGTGAGCAGTGCTCGCACGGCGTCGGCCGAACGAGGGGGGGCCGCGACGTCGTCGCGACTCGGGCCCATGTCGGGCACCTGCGCGCCGCGGACTCGCTTGGTCAAACCTCCGACGCCCGGCGCCATCGGCGAAGGGGGCGGCAGCGGCCCGATAGACGAGGACGTGAGCGACGGCGACGTGAACGCCGACGTTGGCGGGGCAGGTGGCGCGCTCGTGGCGGCGGGCGATGCGCCGAGACCGGGTTCGTCGTCCCACGCCCTCGTATCTACCTCGACGGGCGGCACTGGGTGAAGCGGCAGTGGGTGAAGCGGCAGTGGGTGAAGCGGCACAGCGTGAAGCGACACGGGGGACACCGCGGCAGCCGTCACGATCGGGTCGGCGACCGGCGCGGGCATTGGAGCCGCCGCGTCGAGGCGGGATATGGCGTCGTCGAAGGCGCGGGGCGCGGCGACCGCTACCGCGCGGATCGGCGTCTGCGATGCCGGAGGTGTTTCGAATGCCGAAACCGGCAGAAGCAAGCGTGCCGTGATGCCATGACCAGGCGACTCGACGAGTCGGACGCGAATTCCGTGACGCGCCGCGAGCCGCCCTACGACATAGAGCCCGAGCACGCGACTCGGTGCCTCCTCTTGGCGCTCGATGAATTCAAGGCGGCTGTTCGCCTCAGCGAGCGCCGCGCCGTCCATGCCGATCCCCTCGTCGATGATTGACACGACGTATCCCTCGGTGAACACACGAGCATGCACGCGTACACGACTCGTGGGCGGCGAGAACGCCGTCGCGTTCTCCAGCAACTCGGCAAGGAGGTGGGTGACGTCCGCGACAACGGCACCGCGAAGGAGCACCCGTTCGATCTCGCCCAGCTCGACCTGGTTGTAGTCCTCGATCTCGGACAGCGCGCCACGCAGCACGTTCGCTATATCGACATTCTCGGTCCACCGACGCGCCGGTTCGGCGCCAGCCAATACGAGCAAAGACTCAGCGTTGCGACGCATACGCGTCGCAAGGTGATCGAGGCGGAACAGA
>JAYUFA010000291.1:0-1890 GCA_043738925.1 Actinomycetota bacterium | reverse complement strand
CCGGTGCGACCGATATCCGCACGCTGTTGGCAACCGGCACGGTTGAACAGATCGACGCTGCCTACGGCGGTGGACGTGCCCACGCCGCGATGGTTCGCGGCGCAGTGGCGCTTGTCTGTCAACCCGATCGCGTCGGTGGATATGCGTTGATGCTGCGCACGTTGATCGACGCCGATGCGCCCTCGGTCATCCACTGTTCGGCCGGCAAGGACCGCACCGGTTGGGGTGCGTCGCTCATCCTGCTCATCTTGGGAGTTCCCGAGGACGTCGTGATCGAGCACTACCTCGAAAGCAATGCGCACCGGCGGTCACGACCGAGTGGCATCGCGAATCCGGCGGTCGATCTTGAGCTCGTACGGCCGTTCATGGAAGTACGCGCGGCGTATGCGCGCGCCGCCATCGACGCGATGCACGAAACGTTCGGTGACATTGGTGGTTATGTGCGCAATGGCTTGGCCATCGACGACACCTCCGTCGAGCGGTTCCGCCGCCACATGCTCGTGCGAGCGTGAGCGGGCGATGATGCGTGCCGCGCGACGCACAAGCGCCGTCGCGGTCGGAGGCTCACTGGCAGCGTTGACGGTGCTTGCGGGGCAGGCGCGCTACACCGTGCGGCGTGACCTGCCTTCGATGGTCGGGTCGGATGCGTCGGGCGTCGAAGTCGGCGGAGCGGGAGCTACCAAGACCGTGCGGCTCGGTGCGGTTGGCGACAGCACGCTCACCGGGCCAGGGCTCGACGACAGCGCAGCGATTTGGGTGCGGCGTGTCGCGCGAAGCGTGGCCGATCTCGAGCAGGTCGACGTCGAGGTCGTGTCGTTCGCGGTTGGCGGATCGCGGGTACGAGACGTGCTCGAATCGCAGCTCGACGCGGTGATCGCATCGGCTCCCCATGTCGTGCTCGTTGCCGTTGGTACGAACGACGCCATCCATTGCACGCCGCTCGGGAGATTCGAGCGCGACTTCGGGTTGCTGATCTGTCGTCTTGTCGACCGCGTTCCCGCGGTCGTGATCGGCGGCCTCGGTGATCTCGCCGGCATCGCCCGTGTGCCGTTTCCCCTTGGCGCAGCGCTCGCGGCGCGCGGGCGTCGAGTGAACTCCGTGATCCGCTCAATCGCCGCGCAGCATTCGTTGCACTATGTCGACATATCGTCGGTGGATCGTGCCTTTCGCGTCGGCGGCGCCGGTGTCTTTTCGCTCGACCTGTTCCACCCCGACGAGCACGGTCATGCGCTGTGGGCCAACGCCGCCGCGCCGGTCGTCGCCCACGCCATACGGGGCCTCGATTGTTGATGAGGAAATGGCGTTGATGAGCAGATGGTCTGGCGCGTCCGGGTCGTGCACGCCGACGGTGAGCGTGCAAAAGACGGCGTCGGCGAGCAAAGCTACGCTCTTGGCCATGCACACCGCGGATCACACCTTGACCACTGTTGACGGCCCCATGCGCATGTACGAGGCCATCCCCGATGAGCGTGCCAGCCAGGCCCTGATCGTGGTGATGGAGGCATTCGGCGTGAACGACCACATCGAGGATGTCACTCGCCGCGCGGCGGACGCGGGCTATCGCGCCGTGGCACCCGACTTCTTTCATCGCTCCGGTGGCGGCACCGCCGCGTACGACGACTTCGGCACCGTTATGGCCAAATTTGCGGGTATCACCGACGACGGGATCCTGGTCGATGTCGACGCGGCGATTGCGCATCTGCACGCCGCCGGATTCACCGACAACCAGATCGCCATCACCGGGTTTTGCTTTGGTGGCCGGGTCACGTTCCTCACGGCGGCGCGCCGCAAGCTTGGCGCCGCGGCCACGTTCTACGGCGGTGGCATCGTGAACGCAGGCGGCTTGCCGTTCCCGTCACTGCTCGACGACGCGAAGACTTTGCAGACGCC
>JAYUFA010000290.1:0-1896 GCA_043738925.1 Actinomycetota bacterium | reverse complement strand
CGTTCGCGCCGAGTTCGATCAACTGCACACGCCGATCAACGGCGAGACGTTTGACGATGCCGGCTGTGTCGTCGAGCGAGCCGTCGTCGACGACGAGGATCTCGAGTTGGGTGTGTGTCTGGCGAAGACACGACACGATGGCTCGCTCAACGTAACGTTCCGCGTTGAAGGCTGGGATCACTACCGATACCACTACCGGCTCACGTGTCATCGGAAATCCCTAACAAGTCGCGCCACCACGGCCAGAGCACCGCGTCGCACGTCGTGGGAATTTGTCGTCGTATTGCTGCAACGCGTGATGCGAAACAATACGGCGTGCGTCTCGCTCAGATGGTGATGGTGCTGATGGACGCGTGCTCTACGGCACGTACTCCAAACGCAGCACGTCGGTGGAGCGAGACGAGATGCTGTTGCCCGCGAGGACCGCGACGAGTTCGCCGCTGCGTACGTGGCCTTGTTCTCGTGCGAGCTCGAGCGAGCGGCGCACCATTTCCTCGTTCGTGCCTTCCTTGTCGAGCTGGATGGGTGTGGTACCCCACGACAAGGTGAGCTGGCCGACAGTGCGCGGGTTGTGGCTGAAGCCCAGGATCCGCGCCGCAGGACGAAAGCGCGCCATGGAGCGCACCGTGAAGCCGGTACCCGAGATGCACACGATGGTGTTGAGGCCGAGTTCGGAAGCGGCGCGCCACGCGGCCATGGTCATCGCGTCGGTGACGCTGTGGGCCGAAACATCATTGCGGGTCATGCGTAGCTTGGCGAGCCCCGCCGCCCAGCCGGCGTAGTCGAATTCTTCGTCGGCGCGACGCGCAATGCGCGACATCGTGCGGATGACGTTGACCGGATCGATACCAACCGCGGTTTCGGCGGACAGCATCAGCGCGGACGAACCATCCCACACCGCGTTCGCGACGTCGGATGCCTCGGCTCGCGTCGGTTGGGGCGATTCGATCATCGACTCGAGCATCTGCGTAGCCGTGATAACGGGACGACCGACGGCGATGCACTCGCGGATGATCATCTTTTGCAGATGTGGCAGGTCTTCGATCGTGCACTCATTGCCGAGGTCACCACGCGCGACCATGATCGCGCCCGACGCTTCGATGATGCCGGTGAGGTTCTCGACCGCGGCGCGCGTCTCGATCTTCGAAATGAGCAATGGCCCGCGCGGGAATGGCTCGGTTCCCACGCGACGCACGTCGTGGGCCGAGCGCACGAACGACAGCGCGACCATGTCGACGCCAACCTCGACAAACGCGTCGAGCGCCCGGAAGTCGGCTTCTGTCGGCGTGGTCATGCTCAGGCGATCGGACGGGATGTGCACGCCGGGCCGCCCACGGGCGAGGCCGCCCGCGGTGATCGAGGCAAGCAGCTTGTCGGGGCCCTTCTCGGTGACCGTAAGCACGATCTTGCCGTCGCCGAGGACAAGCCGATCGCTGACCTGAATGTCGGTGAGCAACGAGGCGTAGTCGACCTCGATGACGGTGTCGGAGCTCTTGGTTGTGCCGGGGGTGAGTTGTACGACACCGCCGGTGGGCAACATCACGCCATCGTCACCGAAGCTCGCGGCACGCACCTTGGGCCCGGGCAGATCGGCGATGATGCCGATGTGGCGGCCCTCGGCGTTCGCCGCGGCGCGCACACGGTGGTAGCGCTCGAGCCCATGCTCGATCGTGCCGTGGCTGAGGTTGAGTCGCACGACATCCATACCGGCGCGGATCATTGCGCGCAGTGTCGCCTCGTCGTCGGACGCGGGACCTATGGACGCGACGATCTTCGTGCGACGCTGCATGCGGACCACGCTAGTGGCGCAAACCGGCTGATCCGCGGAGCGTTACCAAGGCAAACGGTCACTCGTCGTCGCTGCCGACATCGTCCGTGTCCATCGCGTCCGTGTCC
>JAYUFA010000289.1:0-1900 GCA_043738925.1 Actinomycetota bacterium | reverse complement strand
TCGACGCGCAGCCACACCATGCGTTGTCCACCTACTACCGGGCGGCTGATGTTTGCCTGGTGCCGAGCCGTGCTGAGTCTTTCGGGCTCGTAGCGCTCGAGGCCGCGGCGTGCGGTACCCCCGTCGTGGCCGCGGCCGTTGGTGGCTTGCGCACGTTGGTCGAGCACGGCGAAACCGGGTTCCTCATCGATAGCCGCGATCCTGTGGTCTATGCGAAGCACATCGAAACGGTGTTGTCGTCGCCGAGCTACGCGCACACGTTGTCGCGCAACGCCGCCGCACTTGCGTCGGGTTACACGTGGTCGATCACCGCAGCTCGCTTGCGTCGCTTGTACGGCGACCTCAAGAACCGCGAGCTGGTCACCTGCGCCGCTCGTGCATGAGCGACGACCTCACCCCTGCGACCGAAACGGAGCTTGCCTCCTGCGAGGCCATGATCGAGTCATGGCTCGCGAGCCTCGGCGCTGACAACCCCGTCGTTGCCGCAGTGCATCGCGACGGAACCGACCGCCGCTGGCTCGTGCGCATGCACGGAGACGACAAGGACAACATCGCTGTCTGGTTCGCGCTTGGTCAACGCACCCTGCACTACGAATGCCAGTTGATGCCCGCGCCCGAAGAAAATCACGTCGAGGTCTACGAGTTGTTGCTTCGGCGCAATGAACACCTGTACGGACTCGCGTTCTGTATCGGCGCCGAGGATGCGATCTACGCACGCGGCCAATGTGCTGTCCACGGACTCGACCGGCGCGAACTCGACCGCCTGCTGGGCACGATCTTCGTGACAGTCGAGCGCTTCTTCCGGCCCGCGATGCGTCTCGGGTATGCGTCTAGGTTTCGTAGCTGATTCGACGCCCTCTCGTTGCTTTTCAATTCTGACCGCTGCTACGGTCTCGGAAGGCCCGGGAAGCCTGGTATCGATCGATCGGGGAAGTGCGGTCGGCGCCAGGCACTTCCCGGGCCTGCCTGCGCCGTCCCCCGTCGAGCTGTTCCGCCGGGAGACGGCGTCGGCTTTTTCCCGACGCTCGTCCTTGCCGCTGAGTCAACGCCGTTGAGGATTTCGGGCGCTACCGTCGCCGCCATGCGCGTGCAGATCGTCGGTGGCGGAAAAATGGGCGAAGCACTCCTCGCGGGGCTGCTCGACACGCACTGGGCCAGCGTCGATGAACTCGTCGTCGTCGAGCCGATCGAAGCTCGTCGTGGCGAGTTGGCCGATCGATTCGCCAACGTGGTGGTGCGTGAGCACGTCGTCGAGGCTGTCGACGCGATCATCGCGGTGAAACCCGACCATGTCGAAGCTGCGTGCCGCTCGTTGGCTTCGGCCGATGTGAGCCGCGTGTTGTCGATCGCGGCCGGAGTCACGATCGCACGCCTCGAGCGCTATCTCGGCAACGACGCCGCCGTGATTCGCGCCATGCCGAACACGCCATCCATGGTGAGCCAAGGTGCCGCGGCGATCGCATGTGGCTCGCGTGCGACGGCGGCCGACCAAGCGTGGGCGCAGTCGATCCTTTCCGCAGTCGGCACGGTCGAAGTCGTCGAGGAGGCGTTACTCGACGCGGTCACCGGCTTGTCGGGCTCGGGCCCCGCGTATGTCTTCCTCCTCGCCGAGGCGTTGATCGAGGCCGGCGTGCAGGTCGGGCTGCCGGCCGATGTGAGCGCGCGCCTCACCGAGCAAACCCTGCTTGGCGCGGCGACCCTGCTGTCGATCTCGACCGAGTCAGCCGACGTGTTGCGCCGCAACGTCACGTCACCCAATGGCACCACTGCCGCGGGGCTGGCCGTGTTCGACGCAGCTGATTTTCGCGGGCTGGTGGCCCGCGTGGTCGCCGCCGCCACAGCGCGCTCGCGCGATCTCGGCGCCGGCTGACTCTGGCAATCGATCGGATCACCGACTTGA
>JAYUFA010000288.1:0-1901 GCA_043738925.1 Actinomycetota bacterium | reverse complement strand
CCGTTCACGTCGAGACGACGAACCACCGCGTCGGGGTGGTCGCGAAGCGTGTCCAGCGCGAGCCGGTAGCAGAACTCATCTTTCGAGCCGTCGTCGACCACCCATATCTCCTCCGGCGGCCGCGTCTGCGCGAGGATCGAATCGAGGCAGTGCACGAACGCCCGCGGATCCTCGTTGTAGAACGAGGCGATCACCGCAACTCGATGGCCAACGAGTGCCGGGCCGAGCACCGGCCGATACACGGCCGACCCGATGAGCTTGACGCTGAGCAACGCGAGGGCGCCTACGCCGTACCACCTCGCGCCGCTTCCACTCGATCGGGCCACGATCACTACGGCCACGGCCGCGGCGCAAAACAGGAGACACGACTGCACATTGCGTAGCGTTCGAGGAGAAAGCCGAGACACCTTCGTCGCTGTGGCGGTGGCCGGTTGCGCCCCGGCCCAAATGTCGGCGCCGGCCGAGATACGGCTGTTCCGCTCCTGGATCTCCAGCGCGAGTTCTACCTGTTCGCGGGTTGCGACACCCTGGGCGATCAGGATCTCGCCGAGCCGCCGTCCGTCGCCGAATTCCTGCTCATAGCGACCGAGCAGGGCCTCGTCGGCGACCAGTACACCCAGCGCCTGGAGGATCTCGCCCAACCGGCGTCCTCGGACCGCGGTTCGGTTGCCGAGCGGTTCGAGGTCGGGACGCGCGCCCTCCGATGTCCGAACCGTCTCGCGCCCTGTGGACATTCGTAGCTCCTGGTTCCTCTCCGATCCGCAGTCGGCGGATTCCGAGCTGAACCAAGCTCGCAAGGAAAGGCTCAAGAGCCGTCAGGAACAACGTATGAACAACGAGAGGACGTAGGCGGCGAGAGCGACCTCGCCCTGCGCTGTCAGCGCTTCGTACAAACCAGAGCAGTCCACGCACGGCCCACAGGCACGGCGCCAAGCACGCGACCCGCGCCGGTGATCCAGGTGACGATCGCCTCGGGCGCCGTTGTGACCGCAACTTCGAGCACGATGCCGCGCCGTGGATGATCCTGCTTGACCTTCCATGCGCGGGGCGTGTCGACGCCGTTGTCACGAAGATGTGCGATCGCCTTCGCGGCGTGCGGGTGTTCGAGCCCGATGGACAACGTGTCAGCGTTGCGCATGATCGTGCCGAGTGGAATTGGCGCACCGGCCTTCATGAACATGCGCACCAAGGGATGCGGCGTGCGATCGCGCAGCTCGTCGAGATCGTGCGGTTCCACGTAGGGCTCGAGGTTGAGCCACTCGCCGTCACGCAACGCTGCGATGGCCGCAACGACCTCCGACGAATCGTCGGTCTCGAACTCGATGAGCGCCTTCTCGATGGCCACAGTGAGACCTCAGAACCGCGTATAGCTGATGTCGTCGCGACTGCGATGACCAACGGTGAAGTCGTGCTGGAACTCCCATTGCCGATCGGAGTCGACGTAGTACGCCCAATCGAACGCGCAGATTCGTTTCGCGATCCGCCACTCGCCGGCGCGACGCTCGAAGCGATCGCAGTAACGCAGCCCCATCCGCATGTCGGCCACGTGACCACGCTCGTCGCGTTGCGCGACGTGGTGTGCGCTGCAGTACGTCTCGACGTACGCAAGATCGCCATCGAGATCGATGCGGCACTGCCCAAGAAAGTGATGGGTGGCCGCGAAGTGCGGCAGCACCTGTAACACCCAATCGGCGAACTCGACGGGGCCACCACGAAACGAGTTGTGATCGTCGAACCCGTCGGGCCAGTAGCCGGACACGATGAGATCGTGGTCGAGTCGATCGGTACCCCGCGCCACGCGATGGATGACGGCGGTGATGTCGTCCTTCGCGATGAGGGCCGCGACACGGGCTTCGTCGATTGCCACGTCAGACCGCCTCCGCTGGCGTGCCACGCCCACC
>JAYUFA010000287.1:0-1902 GCA_043738925.1 Actinomycetota bacterium | reverse complement strand
GGGAAAAGCTGTTGATGGGCCTGGCGGCCCACCTGTGTGGATGAAATCATTGTTGGGTCGTCTGGTGACGTCGACCCCGCTTGGTGCGTGAGCGCCCGTGGAAAAGCTTGACGTTGGGGGCTTCCAGGAACCCGCGATTGTTGCTTCGAGCACGAATCTCAGACTCGATTGAGACGCGGCCCCTCCAGACGACACTCGACTGTCAATTCTTGGAGGTGAGCGATGGAGATGTTGGTTGAACGGGTGTGCGGTCTGGACGTGCATCGTGATGAGGTGTCCGCTTGTGCTCGGACACCGTCGGTGAAGCGGACAGGGGCACGAGTTTCGACACAAGCCCGGTTCCTGACGAACGGGCCTGGGCTGGTCGGGTTGGTTGCATGGTTGAACGACTTGGAGATCACCCAGGTTGCGATGGAAGCGACCGGGATCTATTGGCGGCCTGTGTTCTACGCGTTGGAAGACGCCGGGATCGAGACCGTGTTGGTCAACGCTGCTCACATCAAAAATGTGCCGGGGCGCAAGACTGACACGGCTGACGCAGCCTGGATCTGCCAACTGGCCGAGCACGGTCTGTTGCGGGCCAGTTTCATCCCGCCGCCAGGGATCCGGGTGATGCGCGAGTTGTGTCGATATCGCAAGTCGCTGATCCATGAGCGGGGCCGGGTGATCCAACGATTGGAGAAGATCTGCCAGGACGCCTCGGTCAAGTTGACGTCGGTGGCGTCGGTGGTGTTGTCCAAGACCGGCCGCTCGATCATCGAGGCATTGATCGCTGGCGAGCGTGACCCGGTCGTGCTCGCCGATCTCGCGCTCGGTCGTCTGCGACCACGCATCGACGCGCTCCAAGACGCGCTCGTTCACCGATGGCAAGACCATCACACCACGGTCGCTCGGGCCGGGCTCGCCCATCTCGATGCTCTCGACACCCAGATCGCTGCCGTCTCGGCCGAAATTGTCGTGGCCCGGGCACCGTTCGAGTGGGCGATTGGATTGTTGTGCACGATCCCGGGTGTGGAGGTCCGCTCCGCGGAGACGATCATCTCCGAGATCGGCGTCGACATGGCCGTGTTCCCGACCGCTGCGCATTTGGCGTCGTGGGCTGGGATGTGCCCGGGTAACAACGAGTCCGCCGGCAAACACGGACCCGGCTGGACCCGCCCTGGTGCGCCCTGGCTTCGTCAAGGTCTGATCGAGGTCGCCCACGCAGTCGCGCGCACGAAGAACAACCATCTGAGTGAGCGACACCGCCGGATCAAAGCTCGGCGGGGACCGAAACGGGCAGCCGTCGCGACCGGTCACGCCGTGCTCGTCGCGATCTGGCACATCCTCGACCGGCAGGTCCCGTTCCAAAACTTGGGTGCCGACTACAACCACCGACGCCGAGACCCCACCGTCGAGACCCGCCGACTGGTCGCCCGCCTCGAACACCTCGGCCACAACGTCACCCTCACCCCAGCCGCATGACCTGACGACCAACAAGACGATCGGTCACGTTCGGGGCTCCGCCCCGATCCTGACGCGCCCCACATCCGCGGTCACTCACCATGATTTCATCTCAGCACACGCGCTCTTGGAGTTGCTCTCCGAGAGCGCGGCCAGCAACAGGCCTTCGACGAAGTGATCGACGCGTTGTTCGTCGACTTGGAGACTGTCGTCGGCGCCGGCCGCGCCTGTCAGTTGACGGGCCGCTCCAAAGCCACGCATTACCGGCGGCTGCTCGGCCCGCGTCACGGCCCGCGTCGACCAATGCCGTCACCGTCGAACGCGTTGACTGCCGCCGAACAGGATCGGGTGCTCGCTTTGCTGCGTGGCCCGCGGTTCGCTGATCTGGCCGTGGCCCAGGTATGGGCGATGCTGCTCGACGAAGGGATCTATCTGTGTTCCCAGGCCACGATGCACCGA
>JAYUFA010000286.1:0-5069 GCA_043738925.1 Actinomycetota bacterium | reverse complement strand
CCGGGTTGTCGATCAGGTTCGTCGCGACGACCTCGAAGTAGCGCCACGAGCTGTCGGCGTGACGTACCCGTAGCTCGATCGGACCACTCATCTGTGGTGTCGTGGTGAGCTCGGCGGCCGCAGCCTTGACGCGTTCGAGATCGTCGGGATGCACAAACGAGAAGACGTTTGCGCCTTCGAGTTCGGCCGGCGGATGGCCGAGTACACGCATGACGGCGGGACTCGTGTACACGACACGTCCCCCGGGGCGCACGACGCACACCAGGTCGCTCGCGTGCTCGACCAGAGCGGCGAGGCGGATCTCACTCGCGCGTACGCGCTGCTCGGCATCACGCAGATCGGACAGATCGCGTGCGACGAGCGAGACCGCTTCGATGACGCCGTCGTCGCCTCGGTGCGCGACGAGCAGCGCGGACACGGGGATCTCGTCGCCGAAGCCGTTCGCGAAGGTGAGCTCGCCTTGCCATGACCCGGCGCGTGTCAGTGCGGCCAACGCGGTCGTTGCGTACTGCGCCTGCGACCATTCGTCGAGCATGGCCAACATCGATGTCTCGCTGACCTCACGCGGCCGAAGGAATTGGCGGAACGCGTCGTTGGCCCAAGAGAGCGCATGCGCTGTCGGGTCGAGGATGGCGACGAGATCGGGTGTCGCCTCAAGCACACGCGTGAGTTCCTCGGCGCGCCGGTCGGCTTCGACGTCGTCAGTGATGTCGCTGAACGTGAGCACCATTGGCGCGCCCGCATGATCGACGTCAATGATCGGTAGAGGAGTGGCCACGACGTCGATCCATCGCGCCGCGTCATCCATTGTGAGCAGACGCAGTCGGCCATGCAGGCGGTGCGTGTCGCGGCCCGCGGCGCGAAGCGATTCGAGGAAGTCGTCGCAACCGTCGGGGTCGATGCGGTCGATCCAACCATGCCCCAATGCGAGGGCACGCGGCTGCCCCGTGATCTCGCTCCATCGCGGGTTGCACGAACGCATCGACAGGTCGGCCTCGATGCGGGCGATACCAGCGCCCGCTCGTTCCATCAGCGTGGCCAACTCGTCGCTGTCGACGCTCACCGGAGGATGCGGTGCACGCTCGAGCGCCACGACGAGCGACGTCGCGGTGACGGCGTCGCCGGGGAGCTGCCACATGCGCAGCGAACAATGCTTCGTGTGGGCGCGTGGGTGCGGTGCGCGCAGATCGATCTCGACGCTGCGACTGTGTCCTGCGCCCGCGTCGCGCAAGAGGCGCTCTACGTGATCGCGCGGGGTTCCGTGATCGAGCAGGTCGAGCAACTTGACATCGATGAGTTCTTCGGTCCGTGCGTCGAGCACCGTTGCGAAGGCGGCGTTGGTCCAGCTGATCACGCCGTCGACGCTGAGGCGTGCGATGCCGAACGGTGCGTGCGCGAACGCGCCCTCGAGTTGGGCGTGGTGCGTTGTCGCACCCGCGGGCGCAGCGGCGGTTTCGGAGGAGTCGGGGGGCGGCATCGGCTTCGGTTGCGACAGGAGTTCGGTGCAGAACAGATCAGTGCAGGGTCTGGAAGTGCGGACGGGGGGACTCGAACCCCCACGCCTTTCGGCACCAGAACCTAAATCTGGCGCGTCTGCCGGTTCCGCCACGTCCGCGGGGTTCTCGTGATCGTAGGCGGTCGATGCGGCGACGGGAGGTCGAACGCGTCGCGTCCTTGAACGAGCTGCTGATCGCGCGGTGGGTGATGCCGGGCTCTGGGGCGCGTCGAAGCAGCCGGATGGCCCGCTACCCTCGTGGGCGGCCCAGCCGATACTGGCCGACAACTCCGAAGGAGACCCATGACGCCCGACCTTCCCGGCCTTCCGTACGCGGATGCTCTTGGCGGTGGCAATGGGCAAGGCGACATCTTCAATCGCCTGCTGAAGAACCGCATCGTGTTCCTCGGCACCGACGTCAACGACGAGATTGCCAACGTCATCACGGGCCAGTTGCTGTTCCTCGAAGGCGAGGACGCCGACAAGGACATCTGGCTCTACATCAACTCGCCGGGTGGATCGGTCTCCGCCGGCCTCGCGATCTACGACACCATGCAGTTCGTCACACCGAAGGTGGGCACCATCTGCCTCGGAATGGGCGCATCGATGGGGCAGTTCCTGCTTTGCGCCGGCGCGCCGGGCATGCGATTCGCGTTGCCGAACGCTCGCGTCATGATGCATCAGCCCTCGGGCGGCGTTCGCGGTCAGGCGTCCGACATCGCGATTCAAGCCGAGCAGATGGCGTATACGAAGAAGTTGTTGGCCGAGCGCATTGCGTTCCACACCGGCCAGACCGTCGAGCAGATCCAAATCGACAGCGAACGCGATCGTTGGTTCAGCGCCGCCGAGGCGAAGGACTACGGCATTATCGACAAGGTGATCGTGCGCCGCGGCGAAATGAGCTGAGGAACCAATGGCCGATGCGCCGGTGGTGATTGTCTCGAGTGACACGCACATCGGCCCTCGGCTGCGTGGCGATCTTCGTCCCTACTGCGAAGGCACGCTGCTCCGCGCGTTCGACGAGTTCGTCGACACTGCCGACGCGCGACGCGCGGCGGTATACGCGCAGATTCCGGGCCGCTCGGCCACGTCACTGACCAGGAATCGGCTCACCGCCGGTCACTACGACCCGCACGCGCGGTTGCGCGATCTCGATCACGACGGTGTCGCCGCGGAGATCATCTTCCACGGCAGCCAGAACGAGGAGCCGATTCCTTGGGGCAACTTCGTCGTGTTCCTCGGTCCCAGCTCCGACGATCTCACGCTTGTCGCTGCGGGACGCCGCATCTACAACCGATGGTTGGCCGACTTCTGCTCGGTTGAACCGGCCCGCCACGCGGGCTTGGCCCAGCTGCCGATGTGGGACCTCGACGCATCCATTGCCGAGGTCGAATGGGCGGCCTCGGTCGGTCTGCGTGGCGTCAACTTCCCCGCGCCGTCATCCACGCTCACGCCGTACAACGATCGCTCGTGGGATCCTTTCTTCGCGGCGTGTGCGCACCATCAGCTGCCGCTGAGCACCCACGCCGGAGCCGGTGATCCGTCGCAGTGGACCGGGCCAGAGACCTTCGCGCTGATGACCCTCGAATCGGGCGGTTGGTTCAGCCGACGAGCGCTGCATCAACTCGTCTTCGGTGGCGTCTTCGAACGTCACCCTGGGCTGCGGCTTGTGCTCACCGAACAACCGGGCGACTGGTGGGACTACACGCTGCGCGAACTCGACTCGGTTTGGCGTGCACACCGTGCATCACTCGGTGACCAGGTGCCGCGACCGCCGAGCGAATACTGCGCGGAGCAAGTGGCGCTCGGCATGAGCTTCCTGGCGCACTTCGAGGCGGTCGACGCAGTTCAGCGCGGTTACGTCGACAACGTGATGTGGGGTTCGGACTATCCCCACGCCGAAGGTACGTGGCAGATGCCGAACGACGACACCTCGATGTCCATCGGCAAGCTGTCGATGCGCGCGGCGTTCTCCGGCGTCGACGCGACGAGCGTGCGCAAGATGGCAGGAGAGAACGCGATGCGGGTCTACGGCTTCGATGCGGACGCGCTCGCAGATGTTGCCAAGCGCATCAGTGCACCCACGATGGCCGAAATCACCGAACCGCTCGAAGCGATTCCAGAGGGCGCTTCGCCATTCGCCTTTCGCTCCACCGGGCCCTGGGCCTGACCGGGGTCAGCGTTGCGCCGCCTCGGCGGCACCGCGCAGCTCGCTGACCGCGTGCTCGAGACCGAGCGGATCGCCAAACAGCGCGCTGCCGGCCACGAGTACGTTGGCGCCCGCGTCGACGGCACCGCGCACAGTCGACGTGCTGATGCCGCCATCGACCTCGATATCGAAGTCGAGCCCGCGTGCCGCGCGCCGCGCGGCGAGCTCGGCGATCTTTGGTTCCATGGTGGCGATGTATTTCTGGCCACCGAAGCCCGGGTTGACCGTCATGATGAGCACAAGGTCGACGAGATCGAGCACATGCTCGACTGCGGCGATCGGTGTGGACGGGTTGAGTGCCACGGCCGCCGTGGCACCGAGTTCACGGATGTGGCCCAGCGTGCGGTGCAGATGCGGGCAGGCCTCCTGGTGCACGATGAGGCGCTCGCAGCCGGCTTCGACATAGCGCGCCGCGAGCCCGTCAGGCTCGAGCACCATGAGGTGTGCTTCGAACGGCACGGCCACATGAGGACGGATCGCCGCGATGAGGTCAGGACCGAACGTGAGGTTGGGCACGAAGCGGCCGTCCATCACGTCCCATTGGATGCGATCGACTCCCGCCTTTTCCAACGCGACGCAGTCGTTGCCCAGGCGGGCGAAGTCGGCCGGCAACACCGAGGGTGCAATACGCACGGGTCGAGGTGCGGTTCGGGCCTGCGAAGTCACGCCACGACGTTACCGTGACCGGATGCAGCTGAGAACGACCGCTTTCGCGAAGGGTGGAGAGGCCATCGCCCGCGAGGAATCGGGGCGCGTGGTGTTCATCGCCGGAGCGCTTCCCGACGAGGTGGTCAACGTCGAGATCACCGAGGAGCGCAAGGAGTTCGCGCGGGCGCGTGTGATCGACGTCATCGAGGCGTCTCCCGATCGCATCACGCCACCGTGTCCCCATGTCGCCGACGGCTGCGGTGGTTGCGACCTGCAACACGTGTCACCCGAGGCGCAGCTGCGGTTGAAGCAAGGCATCGTCCACGACGTGTTGCGCAAGATCGGCCGCTTCGCCGACGCCGACCTTCCCGTGGTTGACGTCGTGCCGCTCGCCACCACGGGCTATCGCACCACGGTGCGCGGCGTGGTGGTCGACGAGCGGTTCGCGTTCCAGCGACGCAACAGCAACGAGCCCGTTCCGGTCGACTCCTGTCTTGTGCTGCATCCGCTCCTCGACGAGTTGGTACGCGAAGGCCGCTTCGCGAACGCAAACGCAGTCACTTTGCGTTGTGGCGCGCGTACCGGCGAACGGTTGGTGTTCTTCGAACCGCGGGTGCCGCGCGGTCGACGACTGCCGGCCGACGTGATCACCGCAGGTGCCGTCGAGGTGAAAGCCAATCGTCGTGCCGCGGTTCCATCGTATCACGAGAACGTCGC
>JAYUFA010000285.1:0-35015 GCA_043738925.1 Actinomycetota bacterium | reverse complement strand
ATCGGGTGCCGGTGATCGACCTCGACATCGATGTGTGGCGCAACGTCATCGAGACGAATTTGAACGGCTCGTTCCTGATGAGCCGTGCGTTCGGCCGTGTGCTCGTCGACCAGGGTCAGGGCGGCAGCATCGTGAACATCTCGTCGATCGGCGGCAAAATGATGGCGGGACGCACTGCGGCGTATGCCGCATCCAAAGCCGGCATCCACGCGCTGACGTGCGCTATGGCGTCCGAGATGGGCCCACATCAGGTGCGCGTCAACGCTGTGTGCCCCGGGATCATCGACACGTTTCGTATGGACGATGTCGGCCGCGGTGAGCGTTGGGATCAGATGATTGCCTCGAGCATCCCGCTGGGTCGTGCCGGTTCAGGCGACGACATCGCGAACATGGTTGTGTTTCTGTGCAGCGATCAAGGAGCGTGGATCAGCGGCCAGTTGTACACGGTCGACGGCGGCATGATCACCGGTCGTTGATGGCCCGCCACAGCCGCTCGGGGGTGCACGGCAAGTCCAGCGAGGTCACCCCGAACGGCGCGAGCGCGTCGATCAGCGCGCTCCGCACCGCGGCCGGCGTGCCAACCATGCCGAGTTCGCCGACTCCCTTTGCGCCGATCGGATTCATGCTCGTCGGCAGGTTGGTGAAGCTGGTTTCGTGGGTCGCTGGTTGTTCGGCCGCGGAGGTCATGAGGTATTCCGCAAGGCTCGCGTTGCGCGGATTGCCGGCCTCGTCATAGACAATGGCCTCGAACAGAACCTGGCCGATCGCTTGCGCGTTCGCGCCGATCACCTGACCGCGCGCGCTGGGTGGGTCGATGACACGACCGCAGTCGGCTACCGAGTGGTGGCTGCGTATCCGCGCCTGGCCTGTCTCGGTGTCGACTTCAACGCAGACCACCGCTGCCATCGACGGATACGTGGCGTGTTCCTGCGCGAACGTGCACGACGCGTCAAGGCTCGTCTCGATTTCGGGCCACTCGTCGCGGTGTTCGTGTGTGAAGCGCGCCAGTGCGCCGAGAGTGACCGAGCGCGCGGGCACACCGCGAACGGCGAAGACACGATCATTGACCGTGATGTCGGCCACCGCCGCTTCGAGGTACTGCGCTGCGAGTGTGCGCAGGCGATCGAGCAAGATCATCGATGCCTGGTGTACTGCGCTTCCGGCAAGTTGGATCGTCCGCGACCCCGACGAACCGAAGCCGTGGTCGAAGCCGTCGGTGTCTCCCTCGATGACGTCGATGTCGGCGGCGGCGACTGGCAACACTGACGACACGATCGCCGCGAATGCAGTGCCGTGGTCCTGGCCGGCGGACGCACTGATCGCGCGCACCTGCACCCGGCCTTGCGCGGTCACCCACACGCTCAGGGACTCGTCGCGCGCGAACCACGCGCTCGAATCAACGATGGTCGATACGCCGATGCCGAGCTGTGTGCGGTCCTCGCGTGAACGTCGCTCTTCCTGTTCTACGCGCAGGTCGTCGTAGTGCGCATTGATCAGCACGGCGTCGAGCATCGCGACGAAGTCGGTGCCGTCGTAGCGGGTGCCGGTCGGCGACACGAGTGGTGCGTCCTCGGGTCGGAGCAGGTTCCGCCGCCGCACCTCGGTGGGGTCGATCTTCAAGGCGCGCGCAACGGCGTCCATCGCGTCCTCGAGTACGGCAGCGGCCTCGGATCGACCTGGTCCTCGATAGGCACCCGATGGTGCGAGGTTGGTGAGCACGCTTGATCCGTCGAAGCGCACGTGCTCGATGCGATACGGACCACATGACATCAGCTGTGTCTTGCCCGGCTCTACAGCGTTGGTCGTGGGGTATGCGCCGCAGTCGGCGAGCTGGTGCACGTCGAGCAGACGAACGATGCCTTCGCTCGTCGCGTCCACGGTGTAACGAAGCCGCATGCCGCGGCCGTGCATCGTCGTCAGGTTGTCGCCTCGTTGCTCGACGTAGCGCACGGGGCGTTGCAACGCCCGCGCCGCCGCGGCGCACACCACATAGTCGACAATGCCTCCGACTGCTTTGCCGCCGAACCCGCCGCCGACGTAGGGGACCACAACGCGGATGTTGGTGAACGACATCGCGAGTGAGCGGGCCAGCTGAACACGCGTGCCGTGCGGGCTCTGGGTTGCCGGATGCACGACCAGCGTGTCGTCGGGCCCGGGCACGACGACGATCGACAGGCATTCGAGAGGCGCGACCGCGAGGCGTGGCATGTGGATCGAGCCCGTGACACGAAGCGGCGCGTCATCGGGTAGCCGCGTCTGATCGGGTTCGGTCGACCAATGCAGTGCGACGTTTGATGCGAGCGCGGGTAGTACCCAGGCGCCGGTCGGCTGTCGTGCGAGCATCGGATCGAGCACCGCTGGCAGCGGGTCATAGTCGATCACGACGTGTTCGGCGGCGTCGAGAGCGTGAGCGAGGGTGTCGGCCACGACAGCAACGACGCGCTCACCGACGTAGCGCACCGTGTCAACCGCGAGCGGTGGTTGACCGAGCGTCTCGGGGATGATGTGGATCTCCCAGACGGGGATCATCGCGAGGTCGCCCGCAGTGAACACTGCGGCGACCCCGTCCATCGCGAGCGCGCTCGTCGTGTCGACGTTCGAAATGCGCGCATGTGCATGCGGAGATCGCACGAAGACGAGGTGCAAGGCGCCTTCGACGGCGAGATCGGCTGCGAATCGCGCCGACCCTTCGACCAGACCCTCGAACCGCTTCACATTTCCCCTCGAAGGCTCTCGTGTGCGCGACGTACGATGCATCGACGAGTCTGGTTCATCATGCACCAGATCGTTCGATGAGGGGCGAGGGATTGACGATGGCGCAAGCTGCCGCGCTTGGCGTACTCGACGGTGTGATGGTGCTCGATCTGTCGTGGGGGATCAGTGGGCCTGCGGCGGCCATGATGCTCGGTGACGCCGGCGCCGAGGTCATAAAGATCGAGCCGCCTGGCGGCGATCCGTTCCGCTCGATGCTGTCGGGCTATCGCGTGTGGCAGCGCAACAAAAAAAGCGCGGTGCTCGACCTGCGCGACGAGCTCGACCGGGCGACCTTTCTGGCGCTGGTCGACCGCGCCGATGTCGTGATCGAGAGCTTTGCCACCGGTGTTGCCGCGGCGCTCGGCGTCGATTGGGAAACGCTGCGCGCCCGAAATCCACGTCTCATCCACTGCACAATCACGGGCTACGGTGTCGATGGCAAGTACGCCGATCGGCCGGCGTATGACGCGCTGGTTTCCGCCCGTACCGGGCACATGTGGGAAGGCCGGGGCACCGTTGGTGGCACCATCGCGCGGCTGGCCGGCGTCGAGGGCATGTTGCCCGGAGTCGTTGCTCCGCCAGGGTGCTGGGTGGGCGCCGAGCGGCCGGGGCCGCTCATGCCCGGTGTGCCGTGGGCGAGCATGGCCGCCATGTATCTCGCGACGCTCGGCATCAATGCCGCGCTACGGGTACGTGGTCTCACCGGTCGCGGTCAGCATGTGCACACCTCGCTGATGCAAGGCGCGATCTGTTCCACCCTCGGCGCGTGGCAGCGGGTCGAGCATCCCGAAGCGGAGCACTTCCAGACCTGGATCACCGACCCACGCGCACCCCGTGGATTTTTCAAGACGTCCGATGATCTTTGGACACACCACTGGGTGCCGCTGCCCGGCTTCGTGTTTGGCGTGTCGCAAGGCGAGAAGCTCGAATGGACCGAAGGGGAGTCGCCCCGGCGTTCGTCGACGCGTATCGGCATGCACCCCGACGAGATGCTCGTGCTGCACGAGATGACCCCGTTGATCCAGGAGTGTGTCGAGCGATTCCCGGCGAGCGAATGGCTCGATGTGGCTGCGCTGGTGGGCGTGCCGGTGCAAGTGGTGCGCTCACCGGAGGAGGCCCTGCTCGACCCGCTCTTTCTTGAGGACGGTTGCGTGTGCGTGGTCGACGATCCCGAGGTCGGACCGATCCGTCAGGTGGGCGCGGTGCTCAACTTGTCGTCGGCACCGTTTCGTCAGCCGGCGCCGGCACCGCGCGTTGGCGAGCACACCGCCGAGATACGCGACCGCGCGCACGGCGAACCGTCGCGTGCGACGCAGTCGTTGTCGCCAACGCGCGACACACTCAGTTCGCCCCTCGAAGGTGTGCGCGTACTCGATCTGGGGCTCGCGGTTGCTGGGCCGTTCGGTACGCAGCTGTTGGCCGATCTCGGTGCCGAAGTCATCAAGGTGAACACGCTCACCGACGACTACTGGATGAGCAACCACATCGCGATGTGTTGCAACCGTGGCAAGCGCAGCATTGCGGTGAACCTGAAGACCGCAGAGGGCATGGAATTGCTCCGCAGGTTGGTGGCCGAAGCTGACATCGTGCAGCACAACATGCGTTACGAGGCCGCGGTTCGACTCGGTGTCGACTACGAATCGTTGCGAGCCATCAATCCTGCGCTGATCTACTGCCACACGCGGGGCTTCGAAAAAGGCATCCGGTCGACGTTGCCCGGCAACGACCAAACCGGCGCTGCTCTCGCGGGAACCACGTGGATGGACGGCGGTCTCGACGACGGCGGCCATCCGGTGTGGTCGACCACGTCGCTCGGCGACACCGGCAACGGCTTTCTGTCGGCGATCGGCATGGTGCAGGCGTTAGCCCATCGCGACCGAACGGGTGAGGGCCAGTTTCTTGACACGGCGATCGTGTACGCGCAGCTGTTGAACGCGTCGAGCGCGTGGATTTCGCCGGATGCGTCTGTGGTCGGTCGACGGCCGAGCCTCGACAAGGACGAGCTGGGCTGGAGTTCGCTCTACCGTGTCTATCCCTGCGCCGCCGATACGTGGCTTTGCATCGCGGTGCTCGATCAGGGCGGCTACGACCGGCTCGTGCATGCCATCGGTCGCGATGATCTGGCAAGCGACGAGCGCTTCGCCTCGGCCGGGGCGCGCTCTGAGCACGACCGCGGGCTTGTAGATCAACTTGGTGCGGTGTTCGCTACGCACGAAGCGACGCATTGGTTCGCGGTGCTCGACGAGGCCGATGTGCCGTGTGAGGTCTCGTCACCTGACTTCGTGCTGTCGCTGTTCGATGATCCGGAGTTCATCGACAAGGGGTGGGTGACGTCGTACCGCCACCCGAAGGTCGGGCGTATCGATGTGATGGGACTGCTCGTCGACCTGTCCGAAACGCCAGGCAAGATATGGGGCCCGCCGTTCGTGCCCGGCCAGCACACCGGCCCCATCCTGCGCGAACTGGGCTACGACGAAGCGTCGATCGAAGCACTGGTTGCGGCGAAGGTAGTCCTCGACCGGAGTTCATAGAAGCTCGCGTCGACGTGTCGTCGCACGCTCGTGGCGCAATGACGTGCGCAACGGCGCGCACTCGGTAAGAATCGTCACCTGCGGCGGTTGTATTCGTCTGCGGAGGGAGAAACGTGAAGCTCACAGCTGGTCGTGTCACGGCAATTGGTGGTCTCGCAACTGCGGCATCGCTCGTCTTGTTGATGAACGGCGCTGACGCCCACCATCCCGAGGTCTCGGCGTCGGCTTCGTGCGCCGATGGTCAGGCCGTCGTTCGCATCGCCGCCGTTTCGTGGATAACCGACAACGAGGCCCATCGTTACAACAGCAACGTGTCGGTGAGCTTCGACGGCACTGTCGTCGGCTCAGGAGCGTTTGCCCCCACGGCATTCGGGTTCACCGTGCTGCACAACGCGCCGGCAGATGGCGCGTCGCACGTCGTACGGGCCACGGCGGTCGCCGGGTTCGGTCCCTCAGGCGAGTTCGGGTCTGAAGGCGAGTTCCGCGAGACGACAGTGGTGCTGCCGGTTGATTGTGCGAGCACCGCCACCACCGTGCCGGCGACCACCACCGTCGCGCCGGTCACCACAACCCCGTCAACCGGCGGCGCGGTCACCACCACCACGGCCGCTGAGGTGCCCGTGATCGTCGGCGGCGAGGTCGAGACCCGCCAGCCCGCGAACCCGATTGTCGTGTTGCCCAAGTTCGCCGGCTAGGCACGCGAAGCGTGATCGGTGCATCGGCGCTCACGCGGCGTTATCTCCCGTCGATCGACCAGTGCCAGGGTTCGGATGGCAGATTGTGAAATCCGTACGACCCGGCATGGGCCGACAGCCATTGGAACGCAGCTGAACCGCGGGTAATCACGAATCCGTTGGTCGTGAAATCGACGGCCAGGCCCAGCTCGTGGTTCGACGAACCCGGGCGCGCGGTCGGCGGCCGACACTGGAACGGGTCCTTCTGGAAGATGTCGTAGTCGGTGGTACCGCAGTGCTCGCGCCGAAGTTGAATCTGGCTGGCGGTGTCGCGGTACCCGCTGCCGCCGAGCTCGATGCCCGCCGATGCAGCCGCGCCCAGCAAGCCCCGCAGTCCATTCGCGATGGACTTGTGCACCACGATGCCGTTCACGTCGACCAGGTCGCTGTTCGGCGGCGGCGTGAACGCCTTCGTCGGTGTGGCAGCGGCGCGTCGTGCACGTTCGACAACCGCAGCGAGCGCTCGGGCTTCAGCTTCGATTTGTGCCGAGAGTTGTTTGTCGAGCGAGCTGAGCGCGCTCAAATCACTGAGGGTCTGATCGACACGGGCGTCGGCGGCGGCCACGATGCGTTGCTGCTCGGCGCGGGCCGCGTCGACCACGCCGACACGATTGACGACATCGGCGCGGGCCTGTTGTGCGCTGGTGATGGCGGCGTTTCGTTCGGCTTCGAGCCGCACGAGGTCGGCGTGCAACGCCTTCACGCGATCGGCAGCATCGCGATTGTTGGTGCTGGTGAGATCGAACAACGCCTGCTTGCGCACGGCTTCGTTGATGTTGCTCGAGGAGAACGAGAACAAATCGCTTTCGCTCTGCTGGCCCATGTAGGCATCCACAGCTGCGTTCACGAGGATCTTGTCAAGCTGCGCGAGTTGGTCGGTGGCGTCCTGCTGCTTGCGACGAAGTTCCTCGGCCGCCTTCTCCTCCGCGGTGACGATGTTCTGGGCGGCTTCGAGCGCGGCTTCTTCCTGGCGAAGGTTCTCGTCGATCACCGCAAGAGCGTCCTGCAACTCCTTGGCTGACGCCTTCAGCGTGTTCAGCTGTTCGGCCGCAGCCGCCTTCTCGCGGCGCACCCGTTCTTGTTCTGCGCGAGGGTTCTTGATCGTGGTGGCCGCATCGGCCGACCCACCGGGCACGGACACAAGGCTGACGAGCACGAAAAGCAGTCCGACGCATCGCATGAACGTGCGCTTGTACATGGGCCAGCGGTCTCCGCAAACGGTGCTGCTCGGCGATGCACCGCCAGCCAGGCTAGGCGCGCCGTTGTCCAACCGCCAGGCAGGGCGGCTTGAGCTCCGTCACGATGCGATCTTGCCTGCGCCATACTGGTGGCGGAGCGCGTTCGAAGGAGTGTCCAATGACCATGACGAGCGATTCGCAGGAACTGTTCCTTCCCGAGCCATTGCCGCGCGAGGTGAAGTACACCGTCATCTCGGTCGACGATCACGTGGTCGAGCCGCCGCACACCTTCGACGGCCGACTCCCAGCCAAGTACGCCGACGTTGCGCCGCGCATCGTCGAGACACCCGAGGGTCATCAGGTGTGGTCGTTCGATGGCCAAACGTTCACTCAGGTCGGCATGAACGCGGTTGCGGGCCGTCGCAAGGAGACCGTGAAGCTCGAGCCCTTCCGCTTCGAGCAGATGCGGCCCGGTTGTTACGACATCGAAGCCCGTATCCGCGACATGGACATCAACGGCATGTGGGCGTCGCTCAACTTCCCGTCGCAGATCTCGGGGTTCAGCGGTCGGTTCTTCTACAACGCTTCCGATATCGAACTGGGCAAGGCATGCATTCGCGGGTGGAACGATTGGATCTTCGAGGAGTGGAAGACGCCGTATCCCGATCGCATCATCGCCTGCGGCATAGCGTTCCTCGCTGATCCGCACGAGGCGGCAGCCGAGATCCGCCGCAACGCCGCTCGTGGGTTCACCGCGGTGTCGTTGCCCGAGCGGCCGCATCTGGTCGGCCTTCCGTCGATTTTCGATCGCGCTCATTGGGATCCGATCATCGAGGCGTGCGATGAGACCGAAACGGTGATCTGTCTGCACGTCGGATCATCTGGCGTCGGTCCCTATCCGCCAGGTGCACCGTCGCTGCAGCTCGGCGCAACGTTGTTCGGTCAGCTGAACCTCAGCGCGTGTGCCGAATGGTTGTGGTCCGGCTACGCGAAGGATCGTCCGTCGTTGAAGATCGCCATGAGCGAGGGCGGCATCGGCTGGGTAGCGATGCTCCTCGACCGGCTCGACAACATCGTCGATCGCTCGGGCTACGGCCTCGGGTGGGAGCTGCGCCCGAGTGAAGTACTCAAGCGGAACTTCTGGTTCTGCACCATCGACGATCCGTCGACGATCGATACGCGCTATCGCATCGGCGTCGAGAACATCATGGTCGAGTGCGACTATCCGCACGGCGACGGCACCTGGCCCGACACCCAGCTCGTCATCGAGAAGTACTGGGGTCACATCCCCACGAGCGAGTTGCGGATGATGTGCAGCGAGAACGCCGCGAAGTTGTTCCGTCATCCGTTGCCGGCGGTCGTCCTACCGCGGTGAGTACGCCGACGGCGCCGCATGCCATCGTGCCGTTCGCGATCGAGGGTGTGGTCGAAAAGGGTGATCAGCGCGGCCGCACGCTCGCCATGCCCACCGCGAACGTTGCCGTGGCGCGCACCCACGCGTGCCCACCCGAGGGCGTCTACGCGGGGCTCGTCACCTTGGCGGACGGCGCGCGGTACCCGGCGGCAGTGTCGCTCGGTCGCCGGCCGACGTTCTACGCCGACGGCTTCGAGCTGTGTGAGGCGCACCTGCTCGATTTCTCTGGTGATCTCTACGGAGAACAGGTCGTCGTTGAGCTGACCCACTGGATTCGCGGCCAGCTTCGCTTTGATGACGTCGACTCGCTCATCGTGCAGATGCGCGACGACTGCGCGGTCGCGCGCCGGTTGTGTGCCTAGATCGCGACGAGATTCAATCGTCGCGGTGGCGCATCGTGGCGAACTGCGCGGGAATCCAATCGAGGACCTTCTTGCGCAATTCGAGGTGCACCTCGTTGAGCGCGTGTCCGGCGCCGGGGTACACGAGCAGTTCGCCGTGTCCGGCAATCGATCGCACCATCGCAGAGTCGTTCGGTGACAAGATCTCGTCGCGGTCGCCGTGTACGAGCAGGAGCGGTACCTCGCCAAGGAGCTGGGCAATTTCGCAGCCGGCACTTTGGGTGGCAAGGGTGAGTACGCCGGCGCAGAATCCTTGGAGCGTGGTACCCGCTTGGACCGCGACGGCGCCGCCGAACGAGTGACCCACGCAGACGAAGCGGCGCGCTCCTTGGCGCATCGCCCAATCAGCCGTGGCGGCTACATCGAGCAACGACAGGTCGAGCTTGTCGGGTCGGCGATAGTCGACGCCGATGACTCCCATGCCGCTGCGGGCGAGCTCACGGCCGATGTGTAGGTACAAGCCGTGCGCGGGGCCGAGGAACCCGCCCATGCCACCAGGACACAGCAGCACGACCTCTTCGGCCGCCGGGTCGCCGTGCCACAACAGCTTCAGCATGCCATGCATCGTGTAGCTCTCGACGAGGCGCAACGACGGTGCGAGTTGCTGCTCGTCGGTTGACATCCGCCCAAGCAGGTCGAGTGGCGTGCGGACGGCCCCGTCGGTCATAGGGCCCACTCTGGCATACGAGCCGCACCGACCCGTGAGCACGTTGTCGAGAAGCGACGACCCTCGCAGGTGCGTGCTGGATGCAGGCGACGTCGGGCTATCCTCATGACGGCTCAGCGGATGGGCCTTTATGCGTCGGTGCCCGAGTGGCCAAAGGGAGCGGCCTGCAAAGCCGTTGCGAAAGCTTCGTGGGTTCAAATCCCACCCGGCGCTCTCCGCCAATCGGTCGCTCGCGACCGCATGCAGGGACACCAAGTGGTTGAGCAGGGACGTGACCGTTTCGTGATGCCGTTGGCGCCGCCGATCGCGGCCACTGCGTTGCCGCCCGATGGGTGGGTCTCCATCGGTTCGCCACCGCGGCATCAGCCGCGTGACAAACGCGTCTGGGCGACCCTCGCGTTCGCGACCGCCGCGGTGATGGCCGGCGTGTTCGGCTCGTTCGCGCCGTGGCTGCACTACGCCGACGGTGTGTCGGGTCGCGGTGTCGATCACGTCAACGGGTGGATCGTCATCGGGCTGGTCACGGTCGGCGCCGGCCTCGGCGGCGCGGTCGCGGTCGGCGTGCGCCATCTCGCGCTGCGGTTGGCGATTGCCGCGTGCGGTCTCGTGGTGTTCGGCTTGTACCTGATCAACCGATGGAGCATCACCCATGCCCACGATCAGCTCACCAGCGAGCCGCTTGTCGTCGGCGGTGGTCTCTATGTCGTGGCGTTCGCGGCGCTTGGGCTCGTGATTGCTTCGCTGGCAATGCCGTCGTCGCCGTGGCGGGGCGCTGCGCCGACAGACACGGCCACCAACACATAGCCGTCGGCGGCGGCGCACCATCCCACCGCCGGGTCGAAGCCCGCCAGCGTTGTTGCCAGCGCGCCCCGCGGTCGCGCCAGAATCGGTTGTAAACCGTCAACCGGGGCGCCGATCTCGATTTGGATGTCGACCGGATCGACGGTGCCGATGTGGCCGTCAAGCGCTTCGCACCACGCCTTGTATGCCGCCTCTTTCGCGCTCCACAGCATGGTCGCGAGCGCGTCGGGCCGATCAGCGCCGATGACGAGCGCGCGTTCTCCATGTCCAAGCACGGCCGTAGCGTCGGCCGCGGGCAGCGCGCATTCGATCTCGATGTCGATACCCACGCCCCGCGCTGGTTGCCTCACGGCGGCGCGCCGAGGTAACGCCAGAACCGCCGCTGCCGCGATCGCGCCCGCATGCGCGATCGAGCCCGTGTACTCGGCCGGCCAAATCGGCCGACCATCGTCGCGGTGCCGGCCGTCGAAGCCATAGGGGAAACCGCTTGCACCCAATGCCTTGCCGGCCGCGTGTTGGCCGCCAACGCTGTCTGCGGCTCGGCCAGCGTCAGCGATCGGTACGAGCGCAATGGTGAGGCCAGTGCGTTCGGCGAGGAGTCGGGCCGCAGCAACCAAGGCGGGCGCGTCGAGCTGCCCATCGAGGTCGGCAGCGGTCATGTCGGGTCGTGCTCGTCAAGGAGACGTGTGAGCTTGGCCGCCAGGATCGGTGCGTTCTCGGGAGCGAACATCGTGTGGTGATTGCCGGGCACCGACACGACGTCGATGGAGCCGGTCACGTAGCGCGACCAGTAGTAGTCCCTCGGGAACACCGGCCACACCTCGTCGGCTTTCAGCAGCGCATAGTCGACGTTGTAGCTGCCAAGCCGGTAGCGATGCACGACTTCGGCGAAGTGATCCTCAAGATCGACAATCCCGAAGTCGGTTACGTCGGAATAGCCCATCTCGCGCGACTGGACCTCGCGGGCCGCTTGTTTGGCTGCCGGTGACGGGACGATGCGGCGATAGCGCTTGCGTGCCAACTCATCGAGGAAAGGCCAGAGCTCGCGTACGCCTTCGCGTCCGAGGTTCTGCGTGACGTTCTTGAGGCGCGACCCGAACCGCGGGCCCAGGTATTGGGAGCCGATGGAATCGAAGAGCACCAGGTATTGCACCTGTTGGCCCAGCGCCTGCAGCTGCTTCGTCATCTCGAACGCGACAATGCCGCCGCCGGAGTAGCCGCCGAGCACATACGGTCCGGGCTTGAACGCAACCAATGCCTCGACGTAGCGCGCGGCCATGGCTTCGATGGTCTGGTCAGGTTGTCCGATGCCATCGATGCCGTGGGCCTGGAACCCGTATACCGGTCGGCCTTCGGGAAGAGCACGCACGAGGCTCCACAGGTAGAGCACGTTGCCGCCCGCGCCATGCACGATGAAGAACGGCTCTTTGTGACCGGCCGCACGGATCGGCACGAGACAACTGGCTCGGCTCGACGCGGCTGACGCGGCCTCGGCCGGTGTGGGCGTGTCGGCTGCGACTTGGGCGAGCGTGGCGTCGATGGTCGGGCGCTCGACCCGCACGAGTGCGGCAAGCTTGTCGATGGTGGGAGCTTCGAACAGTGTCGCGAGCTGAAAGCGCACGCCGAGCTCGCGGTGAACGCGTGCCATCAAGCGGATCGCGATGAGCGAATGTCCGCCAAGATCGAAGAAATCGTCGGTGGGCGAGACGTTGTCGACGCCGAGCAGGTCACGCCACATGACCGTGAGCGCGTCGACGACGCTGCCGGCAGGCGCAGCGAGGTCGCTCGGTTTGCTCGCGGCGCTGTCGGCGTCTTCGTCGTCTCGTAACGAGTCGAGATCGACGCTTGACGCGATCAGACGGGGCCGACCGCTGGCCAGTAGGCGCTCGACGAGCAACGCGCCTTCGGCCTCACGAATGCCGAGGTCCTCGGCGAGCGCCAACAGCGGCGCCATCGCCCGCGGCGTGGCTGGAGCATCGTCATCCGGCGCTGCCGCGAACATGCCGGGGTCACGCATCGCGCGCAAGCTGAGACCACTGACGCGGAGCGCGACGTTCCCCTCTATGTCTGCCAACGTGAGATCGACGCGAAGTATCTGATCGGTTGTCGAGGGATGTCGCGTTGCGTGCACCACCACATGCGACGGCAGCGGCGCGATCGACGTGACGCTGTCGTATCCGACAGGCACGTACAGCGCCTCTTCATCGTCGGAAGCGGCGAGGCGAACACCGAAGGCGGTGGCCACGTCGAACAACGCGGGATGTACAGTCCAGGCGTGCGCGTCGTCGTCGAATGCATCGGCGAGCGCGAGGCGGCCGAAGATCTCGCCGTCACCGAGTGCCGCGTCGACCACGGCGTCCCACCGAGGACCGAGGCGTAGGTGGCGGCGAGGGCCGGCGAGCACATCGATGCCGTCGAGACCGCATGCCCGGCCGAGCGCGTCGAGATCGAGTGGTGCGAGCGCAAGCGACGGATCGATGGCAACGACCTCCGCCTCGCTGTGGGTGTGCCAGACGCGGCCGCCGCCGCGGTCGCTGTCGATCCGCACAAACCGGACGCCGGCGGTATCTGCGGGCGTGACCGTGACCTTGAGTGTGACCGTGCTCGACTCGGGCACGATGAGTGGTTCGAGCAAAGCAACGTTGCGGAGTCCGGCCCGGCCGACCTTGCCATAGTGCAGCGCAGCCAGCATCAGCTCAATGTGGCCGGTGCCCGGCAACACCGCGACGCCAGTCTCGGTGCGATGTTCGTTGACGACCCAGTCATGCGCGGCATCCACGCGGCCGATGAACGCAAGCGTGCCGTCGCGGCCGACCTGCATCTCGGCCAACACCGGATGAATGATGTGGGTGCCATCCTCGATGCCAAGGCGGAGCTTGCGCGCAGCTTGGGCCGCCATGCCCGTGCCGGCCCACACACCGAAGTCCATCGTCGTGACCCGCAGCCGTCCACGCGTGCCTGCAAGAGCATCGAGTACGGCGTTCGCCGCGACATAGCTTGTTTGTCCGCCGGGAGCGAGCGTCGTGCTGGTCGAGCTGACCAGCACGAGCAGCTCGGCGCCACGTCGCGCCAGCTCGTCGGCCAACACAATCGCGGCGCGGGCCTTGGGACCGATGACGGCTTCGTGGTCCTCGGGGGTGACCATTTCGATGAGTCGATCTTGCAGGTGGCCGGCAGCGTGCACGGCGCCGTCGATGCGACCAATACGGCGCTCGGCTTCGTCAAGCGCGTGGCGTAGAGCGACAGGATCGGCGAGGTCAGCGGTGACGGTGACGACCTTGGTGGCCAGCGTTTCGAGCTCGACGAGTCGTCGGATGCGACGTGAGGTCGCGTCGTCGTGGCCGTGACGCGCCAGCCAGCGGTCGCGTTGGTCGCCCTCAGGGACCGTGGTCGACGACACCACGACAAGCGACGCGTCGTGCGCGGTCGCGAGATGTTTCGCCAGCACGTGACCGACACCGCCGAGCGCGCCGGTCACGACGTAGATGCCACCCTTGCGGAAGGTGACGGTGTCGGCGCGCGGGGCCGGCAGGGCGAGTCGCGAGAGTTCGGGCACGAGGCGGGCTTTGCCGCGGCGGGCAACGACGCGGTCGGTGGCGGCGAGCAGTTCGTCGACCGCGGCACGCGCTCCTTCAGAACCCGCGGCGGCGTCGAGATCGACGAGCACGGTGGTGAGATCGGGATACTCTTTTGGTGCGACGAGCACCGTGCCGAGCGCGAGCGCGTCGACGGGCCGTGTGGCCATGCCGCCTGCCGCTGTTGCGCCACGTGTGACCACCGCGAGGCGGGCAACACCATCGGCGTGGTTGCCCAACGTTCGTGCGGCTGACACGGTGTCGCCCAACCAGCGTGCTGCGGCACGATCGAGGCCGGTGGCGTCATTGCCCGCGGCGCCGATGACGGCAATGGCGCGGCTGGGGCCCAAGCGATCGGGATCGAAGGTGCTTGCGGTGCGCACGATCTCGCCGCGGTGGCGCAGTTCGACCGAGATGGCGCCAACGAGCGGATCGGCGTCATCGCCGACGAGTAACCACGGACCAACGGTGGCGCGCGGCGTGGACTGCAACTCGCGTTCGACCCACGACGGTTCCCAGAACCAGTCGTCAAGGTTGTCGATACGCGCCGGCCCGCTCGGCTTGGCCTCGTGCCCCCGTGCAATGCCCACGGGCCGGGTCGCGGCCACCGACGCACCTTCGGTGGTGCTGTAGCCATTGCCGGGTTCGATCCAATGGCGTTCGCGTTGAAAGGGGTAGGTCGGCAATCGTAAGCGTCGTCGACCAGTACCGCTGAACTGCTCGAGCGCGACGGGCACGCCGACGGTCCAAAGCTTTGCGACCGCCTGCAACGAGTGCACCGTGTCGTCGGTCTTGTCGTTGGGGTGACGGAGTGAGGCCACCACGATTACGGGGGCGTTGGTCTCCTGGCGCCGTGCGTACGACGACAGCGATTGCCCGGGCCCGATCTCGACGAGCGCGAGTGGGCCGTCGGCGAGCGCGGTGGCCAGACAATCGGCGAACCGCACGGTGTTACGCAGATGGTCGACCCAGTACTGCGGATCTGTGGCCTGCTCGGTGGTGATCCACGTGCCGGTGAGGTTTGACAGGTAGGGCATTTGGGGCGCCGACAGCGTGACACCCCGCACAGCCTCGAGGAACTCGGCGAGTACCGGATCGAGCAAGGAGCTGTGCGCCGCGGCAGCGAGCGGGATGCGTGTACAGGTGATTCCGTCGGCGGCAAGTTGCTCGTCGAACGCGAACACGTCGACGGCGTGACCGGATACGACGCATTCGTCGTGAGCGTTCACGGTGGCAAGCGAGATGCTCTCCGGCAGGATCGCTCGGACCTGCTCCGAGGACAATGGCACGGCGAGCATCGCGGCACCGGCGCCTCCGACGCGCGCCATCAGCTGTGCGCGCACCACCACGAGTGAGAGCGCATCCTTGAACGTGAGCACACCAGCGAGGTGTGCGGCTGCGTACTCGCCCAGGCTGTGGCCGACGAACGTACGAGGTCTGACACCCCAGGCCATCCACTGCTTCGCGAGCGCGATCGTGGTGATAAACACCGCGGGTAGCGACGCGTCGGCTTGACGCAACGCGTCGTCGTCTCCGCCCGGCGTAAGGAGTGGCGCAAGGTCGAGACCGTTGGCCAGTTGCCTGGTGAGCGCGATGCCGTCACGCATCACCTGGTGGTAAACGTCAAAGCGCTCGTCGAGCCCGGCCCCCATGCCGACGTACTGCGCGCCGCCTCCGGGAAACAAGAATGCGACGCCGGGCGCCGTGTCGGCTGTTTGACCCTGCTGGTTGCGGCGCCGGTCGGCCTCTCGCAGTTGCGTCGGTGCGCTCGTGGTATCGGTGACCGTGAGTACGCGGCGGTGCGTCATGGCGCGTCGGCCGGTGGCAAGTGTGAACGCGACGTCGGCGAGGTTCGTGTCGGGGTGCGCTTCGAGGAAGTCGGCGAGGCGGGTTACCGCATCGTCGACGGCTTTCGGCGAGCGACCCGACAACGCGAGTACTTGCTCGGGCGCCGCCGCGGGTGTGGGCGCGTACTCAGGTGCCTCCTCGACGATGACGTGAGCGTTCGTACCGCCTACGCCGAGCGAGCTGACCCCCGCACGACGCGGGGCCGTGCCGGTGGTCGGCCACGGCGAAGCATGGCCCGACAGCACGAAGGGCGTGCGCTCGATGTCGAGCAGCGGGCTCGGCGCGGTGTGGTTGGCAATCGGTGGCAGCGTCTGGTGACGCAGCGCCTGAACAACCTTGATGATGCTGGCGACACCGGCCGCGGTATCGAGGTGACCGATATTCGGCTTGGTGGACACGAGGCGGCAGAACCCGGTGTCGGTCGTCGACGCGCGGAACCCTTCGGTAAGGGCCGCGACCTCGATCGGATCGCCGACGGCTGTGCCGGTGCCGTGCGCCTCGAGCAGCGTGATGTCACGTGCCGACAACCCGGCAACCGCGAGCGCTTCTTTGACGACGTCGGCGTGGCCGTCGACACTCGGCGCGAGATAGCTCACCTTGCGACTGCCGTCGTTGTTGACGGCGCTGCCCTTCACGACCGCGAGGATGGGATCACCGTCACGGTAGGCGTCGGTCAAGCGTCGCAGCGCGACGGCGCCGGCGCCGCTGGCAAGCACCGTGCCGCCGGAACGGGCGTCGAACGCACGGCACATCCCGTCGGGCGCGAGGATCTCGCCTTCGTGGTAGCGGTAGCCGCGGGCGTGGGGCACTTCGATGGTGACGCCGCCGGCGACGGCCATGTCGCACTCGAACGACAGCAGGCTCTGTGCGGCGAGATGGATCGCGACGAGCGATGTGGAGCATGCGGTCTGCACGCTGATCGATGGGCCGCGCAAATCGAGTCGGTAGGAAACGCCGGTCGCCAGGAAGTCTTTGTCGTTGGCGGTGTGGCGCAGGAGGAACCAGCCCACCTGATCGACGAGTTGGGGGTTCGTGAGCAGGTTGTTGACGAGGTAGGTGTTCATACCGCAACCGGCGAACACGCCGATTGCGCCGTCGAATCGCTCGGGGACGTAACCGGCGGACTCGATGGTCTCCCATGCGATCTCGTAGAAGTGTCGATGTTGCGGGTCCATGATCGACGCGTCGCGTGCGCCGATTCCGAAGAACCCGGCGTCGAAGGTGTCGACGCCTTCGAGAATGCCAGAACGCTTGACGTAGTCGGTTGCCTGCACGAGTGACGCCGGCAAACCGGCGGCGATCAGATCGTTGGGGTCGAGGTCGACCAGGCAGTCGTCACCGTTGCGCACCCGAGTCCACAACGCATCGACATCGGGCGCGCCGGGGAAGCGCCCCGACATGCCAACGATCGCGATGTCGGATTCGGACAGCTCGTCGGCGTTCATGCGGTGCGTGTCCTCAAGGTTTCGGTCGATCGACGCATCGTGAGCTCAGTCTCCGCCGCGGCGGTTGAGTGCGCGGCGTCGCATCGCCCCACGGTCGGTGCCGGTCGGCGCGGCCGTCGGTGCGGACGACGGGTCGACTGACCCGCCGGAGGCGCCTCCAACCGCGGCGCCGAGGTGCGCGGCAAAAGTTCGAATGGTCGGGTACCGAAAGATATCCGTGAGCGCGAGCGGTGCGTCGGCGGCCTCGCTCAAGCGACGGAAGACCTTCACGGCGAGCAACGAGTGACCACCGATCTCGAAGAAGTTGTCGTCGCGGCTGACGGGTCGGCCGAGCTCCTCGGTCCAGATCAGCGCGACCAAGGCCTCGTGTTCGTCGGTGGGCGGCACCAGGACACTGTTCGCCGAGGTGACGCCGCTGCCCGTCGGCGGCGCGGGCATTGCCTTGCGATCGACCTTGCCGTTCGGGGTGAGCGGAAAGGCGGCCAAGGTGACGACAGCGGCTGGCACCATGATCTCGGGCAACTCCTCGGCCACGTGCTTGCGCAGGATGTCGCTGTCGGCCTTGCGATTGCCGTGGGTGACCACGTACGCGACGAGTTGCGGGGTGCCGCTATCGCTGCGAGCGACGACCACCGATTGCACGACATCGGGGTGGGTGTCGAGCACCGCCTCGATCTCGCCGAGTTCGATGCGGTGACCGCGGATCTTGACCTGATTGTCGGCGCGGCCTGCGAACTCGACCGTGCCGCTTGGATGGATGCGAGCGACGTCACCCGTGGCATACACGAGACCCATGCCAGGCCGGTCGACGAAGCGCTCGGCGGTGAGATCGGGGCGGTTGTGATAACCGTGGGCCACGCCGTCGCCGCCGATATGCAGCTCGCCGTATACGCCCATCGGCAACGGCCGGCCGTTCGCGTCGAGCACGAAGATCGTGGTGTTCGCGATGGGAAGGCCGATGGGTACAGCGGCCTCGGGCGGGCGGTCGATCTCGTGGGTCAACGACCAGATCGTGGTCTCGGTCGGGCCGTACATGTTGGTGAACCGCGCGGGCAACAGCTCGCGCAGTTCGGCGGCGAGGGCCGCAGGCAACGCTTCGCCGCCGACCATCATGTGGCGAATAGTGGTGAGCGCCTGCCGGTCGGCGGGGTCGGCCACCAACATGGCCGCCAGTGACGGCGTGCATTGGAGGTGGGTGACACCGTGGCGCGCGCTGAGCGCGGCCACGGTGTCGTCGGCCATGTCGATCACCTCGGCGACTGGCGCCGATGGAGCGCTCGCGGCAGCGGCACGATGCGCGTCGATGAGGTCTTTGGTCTCGCGCAGCAGCTCGAAGGAGCTGAGCACGGCCTCGGTATCGACCCCGAAGTCGATCAGGCACGCAACCTCGTCCACCCCGAGCACGGACACCTTCTCGATCACGTGAGCGGCGTCGTGCGCTGTGCCGAAGAGCCCGCTGGTTTGCAGGTAGCGATCGGCTGCCATGTCGAGCAACTGCGAGAGTTCATCCTCGGTGAGAGACTTGAATGCCTCGTCGGCATCCTTGCCTGACCCAGCAAAGGTGGGGAACGCGGACGCCATGTTCTTCAGCAGTCCGGCGGCAGTGCCGAGATACCCCTTCAGGGGCAGTCGAGCCGATTCCTTGGCCACGTTCGCATCGCGGTCGAGGAATGTGTGCAGCATCAGCGTGATGCGGCCGTGACCATCGTGACCGGCAGCTGTCCACGCATCGCGATAGCGACGAATGTTCGCGCCGAGTTCTTCGGTGGATTGGCCGAGCAAGTGGGTAAGCAGATTCGTGCCGAGGGTGCCGGCTTGCACAAAAGTCGACGGAGAACCCGCCGACGTGAGCCACACCGGTAGCTCGGGTTGCACGGGCCGCGGCAACGTGCGCGTGGGGACCGGCACTCCATCGTGACCGGGGAGGTCAACGGTCTCGCCGCGCCACAACCGCTTGACGGTGTCGATCATCGACGGCAGCGCATCCTTGGCCGTGCCATACACCGATGGGTTCAGCACGAAGTCGTTCGGTTGCCAACCTGCGGCGAAGGAGATGCCGACGCGGCCGCGCGAGAGATTGTCGACGATGGCCCATTCCTCGGCCACGCGGACGGGCGAATGCAGCGGCAGCACGACGCTGCCCGCGCGGATGTGCACGTGCTCGGTTATCGCCGCAACGGCGGCGCTCACCACGGATGGGTTCGGATAGTGGCCACCGAACGCATGGAAATGTCGCTCGGGTGTCCACACCGCTTCGAAGCCGTTCTTGTCGGCGAACTTCGCGCCTTCGAGGAGTAGTCGATAGCCCTCGGCGGCCTGCGATTCCCCGGCCGCGAAATAAAAGAGGCTGAGCGACATCGGTCGCGCGCTGACGGGTGGCACCGTGGCGGTGACAGCCCCGCTCGTGGCGTGCGTGGGGATACCACGGTCGGCCTTGAGGACCACGTGATAGCCGCGCGTGAGCGTCCACAGCAGCTCGAGCACCGAAATGTCGAACGACAGGCTGGTGACCGACAGCCACGTGCCGGGATGCTCGGGGTCGATCTTCGCGTCCATCGCGACAAAGAAATTGTTGGCGTTGCGATGCGTGAGCATCACGCCCTTGGGCTTGCCGGTAGAGCCCGATGTGTAGATGACGTAGGCGAGGTCGCTCGCGACGTGATCGTGGGCCGCTTCGTTGCCCGCCACATCAGGGTCGTTGGGGTGCACGAGTGCGAGACCGGGCCGCGAGAGCCGCACGGCGATCTCGCCCTGCGCGATAAGGGCTTTGATGCCCGCATCGTCGACCATGAAATCGAGGCGATCGTCTGGATAGGTCGGGTCGAGCGGAAGGTACGCCGCGCCGCATTCGAGTGTGGCGAGCACGCTGACCACCATGTCGATGCTGCGTGGCAGCGCGATGCCGACCCGATCGCCGCGGCCAACTCCTGCGGCGCGAAGCTTGGCGGCGAGCAGATTTGTTGCGTCGCGCAGCTGCGCGTAGGTGAGGGTGCGTGCCGCGAAAGTGAGTGCGGGCGCGTCCGGCGTATGTCGTGCTTGAGCACGGAAGAGCTCGTCGACGGTGGCGGTGATGTCGTAGCCGATGCCGGTGGCATTCATCGCGTCGAGCAGCGCCTGCTCGGTGGGGCCGATCAGCGCCAACTCGTAGACGCGCGCTTCGGCAGTTGTCCTGGTGGCAGCGAGCAACGTGGTGAGCTGTTCGCCGACGCGTGCCGCATGGGCTGCGTCGAACGCGTCGTTGCGATGATGCAGGGTCAAGGTCTGCGAATCGGACGTGTACTCGAAGCGCAACAGGGTGGTGGCATCGGGCGTGCCTACTCGGCTCGCTTGCTCGGACGTATCGAGACAAAACGCGGTTGAGGTGTGAATGCTTTTGCCGCGCGTGCGCGGGTCGCGACCGACTGCGTCGTGTAGGAACGGGCCTCGCTTGGCGAGTTGCTCGCGCTCCGCGGCAATCGCCGAGCGCAACTCGGCGAAGGTTTGCCCATCGGGCACGTCGATCGCGAGGACCGGTCCGTGCGCGAGCGGTGCGAGCTTCGTGCACGACGCACGCAGGTCGGCATCGTCGTAACTCATAGCGGCACGGCCGGTGCCGCTCACGCGCGCTAACCAAAGCACCACCGAGGCGACGATGTCATCTGTCGACGTGTTGTCGGGCAGGGTGATGTTGGTCGACGACCAGGTCTCGTCGAGGGGGGTCAACGAGACCCGTGGTGGATCGGTGGGTTCGAGTCGGGCCAGTCGGTTCAACCAGAACGTCTCGTTGCGCGCGAGATGATTGTCGGCAGCGGCCAACGCGGCGACCAGCAAGGACGGGGGAGTGGGAAACGCGTCACCGGCGGCAAGACCGCGGCCCGAGACCATCTCGCGCACGGATGCGACCGAGCCTGATGCGGTGCTCACCTCGATGAGGAGTAGGTCCGCTTCGGTGGTCGCGACGCGTACGCCGTCCTCGTCGATCGCGACGATGTGACCCGCCGGCACGCCAGGTGTTGCGTCGAGCACGCGGGTGCGTTCGAGCACGTACACCGCGTTGTCGAGCACGATGCGCAGCGAGCCCAATGTGTTGCGATAACGCGACCCGAGCGAGATGGCGCGCAGCAAACGATCGGTGTCGGCCGCAGGTGCCTGAGGATCGAACAAGGTCGCGGGTCGGGCAAACTTGCCGAACATGCGGCGCTCGCCTGCCGGTTGCGCGGTGGTCCGCAGGGTGCGCGCTGCGAGCTGCTCGGCGACCCTGGCGAAGCTGCTGACACCAGCTTCGTAGCAGCGTGCGTTCAGCGAGAACGCGGTGTCATCGGCAAGGATCGGCATCAATTCGGTCGTGATGACTTCGCCGCCGTCGACGTCGGCCGTCATGATGTGCCAGGTGATGGCGTGCTGGCGTTCGCCGCCGAGGATGGCCCAACTCGTTACGTTGAGACCCCCGTAGCCGGGTAGCGGTCCATCATGGAAGTTGATGTTCACCGGCGCGAGCGAGAGCACCGCGTCGGACAGGACGCGCAGGTTGGCGACGCTCAGCAACACGTCGAACTCATGCTGCGCCAGTGTGGCCGCGAGATCGCCTGCGGAATCGACGCACGCGATGTCGTTCTCCTCGGCGTAGCGACGAACCTGCGGGTTGTTCGTAGCGATTACCGCGACGACGAGGCCGTGCTGGCGGGCGATCTCGCTGCATTGCGCAGCGAGGGATTCGTCGCCGATGAACGCGCAGCGCCACGCAGCGTGGTCGTGAGACTCGTTGTGGTCGTTCAACGCGACCTCAGTTCGGCTGACCCGCTCGGCGAGGTGACGACCGGGAACGGACGTCGTGCTTCAATTCTTGAGCATATGGCGCCCCGCGTGAACGGAGTTTGGTCAGGATTTGGGAAAGCAAGAGTGTCTGTCATGTCATCTCAGCTAGAACGCGAAGGGTTCCTCGCAGAATCGGCAGCCACGAGGGGTCCTTGAGCGACTGCGGCCCGGCAAAGAGGATTTTGGCCGACGTCGTGTCGTGCGCCGACTCGCGTCAGAAGATGGCGATCGGGTTGAGCGGCGATCCGGTCGCGCCGGCCAGGCGGAGCGGCGCGAGGTGGACGAAGAAGGTCCAGCGCCGGCGAGCCTCGCACGCGTCTGCGAGCGGTTCGAGATCAAGGTTGTCCACCAGCCATAAGCCCATCGCGGTGATGCCGATGGCGTGGATCGGCATGGCGAGGCCCTCGCGGTGATAGCCCGATGGCATGGCGTCCTGGCCGCCGTCGTTGCCGATTGCCGCTACGCCTCGCTCGTGCAACCACGGCAGCGCCGACGCGTGAAAACCGGCTTGTCCGAGGTTCATCGGGCGTATTCCCTCGGCTCGCCGTCGCCGCGAATAGCCAACCCGCAGGAAGAGGATGTCACCGGAACGAACCCGCACGCCTTGGCGCTCCTCCGCGGCATCAAGATGCGCGGGTGTGACGCCGAACCCAGGCTCAAGCCAATCGACGCCCTCCGTGGCGGCGATATCGAGCAGGACGCCGCGCGACGTGATGCCATCGGCGATATCGGTGATTGCCAGGCTCACGGCACCCGCATGTGCGGTCACGTGCTCCGCTGGCTTGCCGTTGAACATCTGTTTGTCCCAGAAGATGTGCGAGAGCGCGTCGATGTGGGTCATGTTCATTCCGTGGAATGCGAAGCCCACGTATTCGGCAGCTCCAGCGCTGCGGTCGGTGGCGCGGCGGTGCTTCGGCAGAACGCGGTTCTCGTCGCCGAGGCCTTGACCGATGTTGATCATGAATCGTTGCGACGGCCCATGAAGATCCGGCGTGCCATCGATATCCCACGCGCACGAGACCGAGACGCCCTCGCGTATCTCCGCGGCCGCGGCGCACGTCACGCTAGGTGTGATGTAGTTCAACGTTCCTCGCGTGTCGTCCTCGCCCCAGCGTCCCCAATTCGACAACGTGGTGAAGTACTCGAGGACGTCCGCGGTGGTCGGTGGTGCCTGTTCGCTTGTTGCCATGCCGCCATCGTTGCACCGTCTAGGCTCGTCGGCATGGGGGATGAAGGGAGCAGGCAGGAACAGACGCGCGCGGTTGCTCCGTCCTTCCTCGAGCCGTACGGCATCGCTCTGTTTGATCGGCCACGACCGACGTTCCATGGCGCGGTTGCGGCGGCCGGCGGTGCCCTCGTCGGTATCGGAGCAAGTGGCGTCCTGGGGAACGTGTTGAAAGACTCGCCGCGCGTGGCGGCCGCGCTGGTCGCGCTGTTGCTCGCCGCGGCGGGCTACTTGGTCCTGCTCCGTGCGCCTGCCATGTTCGCGCCGGCCGCGCTCACGATGATCGCGCCCGCCCCGGCGATCTTCGCCGGTGCGGTCACCATTCGCTCCGATACCGACTCTCCGACGTTGACGCTGCTTGTAGCGACTGTCGGCTGGGTCGTTGTGTGGCTCGTGCCGAGGACACGCCGGTCATTGTTTCTCGGGTTGGCGTTGGCCGCAGGTTGGCTCACCGCAGTCTCTCTGGCCGCGAACGCGTCGATCGGAACCGGCGACGTGACGCCGTTCCTCCAGGACCACGCCGCATGGTCGCTCTCGCTCGTGATCGGCGTGACGATGTTGGTCCTCGGTCTCGTATTCGATCGACGCGGTTGGTCCGGCTTCGCCACCCCGTTCATCGCCGTAGGTGACCTTGCGTTCGTGTCCGGTGTGCTCGGCACGGTTGCGCGCATCGACGGCCCGGGCGGCCCCTTGCTCGTTGTCGGCGCGAGTCTTGCGCTCTCGTTCGTGGGCGATGCCGGCGGACGGCGATTGACGACGTGGCTTGGCGCTGCCGGCGTCGTTGTCGGGTGTCTCGCGCTCACGTCGCAGCTCCTCAATTCTGGCGACGTCTATAAGAACGCGTTGGTGATCGCGGTGTTCGGCGCCGCGCTGTTGGCGGCGGTTTACGTGCTCTCGTTGCCGCGAACGCCGCGGTCAATCCTCTCTGCCACATCAGCCCACTCTGCGACAACAGACGACGATGCAACGGCGGCGGCGCTTGCGCCACCCGCGTGGTATGTCGACCCGGGCGACCCTGCGGCCGAGCGGTGGTGGGACGGTGCCGTCTGGACGGAGCATCGTCGGCCCCGCCCGTAGCAGGATGCCGAAAAGGCTCTTGTCCTGCGCTGGTCGGTGGGTGTCGGGTGTGCGGTTGCCGGATTCTGGTGAGCTTTGAAGGATGGTGCACCTGGGCGGTGGCTAACTCTTCTAAGAACACGGCCGGTCGCGTGTGGCGAGGTTTTCGAGGTTGGTGATGCGGTCAGGCGCCCGATGTGCTCTTCGTGGAGCAGCCACGTGAAGAGCTGAAGAACTGGCGCACGATGCGATCGGGAAGGTCGGGGCGTGGTTGGCCGCGGCGTTGTACGAACTCGTAGATCATGAGCGAAGGTCCGACGTCGGCGAGCAGGTCGATGTCCGTGTCGGCGGACAGATCGCCGCGGGCGACTGCTCGGCGCACGAGGTCGCGCAGTTGCGAACGCTTTTGTGAGACGTATTGCGCCTCGAATGCTTCGGCGAGCGCTGGATGTCGGAGGCGTTCGGCCATGAACGTCGCGAGCAGCGCGCCATCGGGACCGATGAGATCGGCAAGCATTTGTTCGAGGAACGAGCGCATGTCCGCGCCGATGTCGCCGGTGTCGACGATTTCTGCGCGTAGCCCGACGTGGGCGCGAATCGCGTCGATGACGAGATCCGCCTTGCAACGCCAACGGCGATAGAGGGTGGCCTTACCCGCTCCCGCTGCCGCGGCGACCCCTTCGATGGTCATCGCGTCGTAGCCCTCGGTCACGAGCACGTTGATTGCCGCGGCGAGTATTTCGCGTTCGCGTTCTTTGGACCGCGGTCGGCCGCGCACCGCGCCGTTGTCGCACGGAGCGCGGCCGTCGTCGCCGACGGCATGCGGATCGGGGTCGACGTCGACATCGACATCGACCCGAGCGTCAGGCGCCATGACCCGCAACGACCATCGCGCCTTCGCCTTCGCCTTCGCCTTCGCCTTCGCCTTCGCCTTCGAGTTCGCTATCGCGCCCGTCAGCGTCAGCGCCGGTTGTTCGATCGGGCAAGAACCGGTACACCCCGATCGCGCCGACCACGACAATGGCCGCTGCGACATACAACGACGTATGCATGCCGGTGACGAAGCCGCTACGCGCGGCCGACAACACTTGATCGCGTATCGGCTGGACCGAAGCGTCGTTCTTCGCAAGGCCAACCGCGCCGCCAACGGAATCCTTTGCTCGGGCGATTGTCGACGGCGAGGCGATTCCGGCCAGCCGAGCGGCCACGTGCGTGCCATAGCGCGACGACATGATCGAGCCGAGCAGCGCGACACCGACCGCGCCGCCAACCTGACGAGTGGTGTCGTTCATCGCAGATCCGACCCCGGCCTTTTCGCGTGGCAGCGAGCTCATGATCGACTCGGTGGATGCCGGCATGACGTGCGAGACGCCGAGACCGAGGAGCGCCGTGATGCAGATGACGTGCAGCGTGGAGCTGTTCGTTTGGAACGTCGTCATCGAGAGCAACGTCGCAACGACAACGACCATCCCGAAGACCACGACGCGTTTGGTGCCGAAGCGTTGGACCCAATGCGTCGACATCGGCGCAAAGATCATCATGAGCAGCGCTTGGGGGATCAGCATGGCGCCGGCCTTCATCGTCGAGTAACCCAGCACGGCTTGGAAATACTGCGTGAGCAGAAAGATGGTGCCGAACAGCGTGAGGAAGGTGATGGTGACTGCGCCGCTCGCGGCCGAGAAGCGTCGGTTGCGGAAGTAGCGCACGTCGAGCATCGGCTCGGCGCAGCGCAGCTCCCAGATGAAGAACGCGGCCAGCACCACGATGCCCGTGCCGAAGCCTGCAACCACGGTGCCCGATGTCCAGCCCTTGGCGGGGCCTTCGATGATGCCCCACAGCAAGGCTCCGAGGCCTGCCATCGACAGCAGTGCGCCGGCCGGGTCGAGCCTCGGTGCGGATGGGTCCTTGGATTCGGGAATGAACCGGTATCCCAACACGAGCGCGCCGATCACGATCGGTACGTTGACGAGGAACACGGAACCCCACCAAAAGTGCGTCAGGAGGAACCCGCCGGCGAGCGGCCCGATGCCGATGCCGATGGCGCTCACGCCGGCCCACACACCGATGGCCTTGGCCCGCTCACTGTTGTCCTGAAAAACGTTGGTCAGGATCGACAGTGTCGACGGCATGATGAATGCGGCCCCGGCGCCCATCAGCGCGCGGGTGGCGATCAGTACGTCAGCCGATGATGCTGCCGCCGATATGGCCGAGCCGATGCCGAATACGATCAGCCCGAAGGTGAGGCTGCGATAGCGCCCGAACCGATCACCGAGACTGCCCGCCGTCAACAAGAGCCCGGCGAACACGATGGTGTACGCATCGACGATCCATTGCAGCTGGCTGCCGGCGGCGGCCAGACCACCCGCCGATGCCGGTTTCGCCAGCGTCGGTATCGCCACGTTGAGGATGGTGTTGTCGAGCCCGATCACCATCAAGCTCAGGCACAACACCAACAACGTGTACCAACGTCGGCGGTAGGCAAGCTCCGGATCGCTTTGTCGGCCGCTCATGAGGGGCCCTCCCTGGGTTGTCTCGATACGGAACGTATCCGTATCGAAATGGAACGGTCCTCGGGAGCGGTGGTCATCCGGCACAGCCGGCGCGTACCTACGGACTCGCCACCTCGACGCGCACTGCGCATTGCTTGTAGTTCGGCTCACGGCTGATCGGATCGAAGTCGTCGTCGGTAAGGCGGTTCGCGCACCGCTCGTCCCAATGGAACGGGATGAAGACCTCGCCGCGGCGCACGATGGTGGTTACCCGAACGCGTATCTGGTCGATGCAACCGCGCCGTGAACTCACGCGCGCCCAGTCGCCCGATCGCAGACGGAGCGCGGATGCATCGACGGGATGCATCTCGACCCACGCCTCGGGCGCGAGGCCCTCGAGCACGGCAATGCGACCTGTCTTCGTACGTGTGTGCCAGTGCTCCACGGTTCGGCCCGTGTTGAGCAGCAGTGGGAACTCGGGCCGGGGAGCGTCCCGTATGGGCTTCGGATCAACGACCCGTAGCGCGGTACGTCCCCCCGGGCGATTCACGTGGCTATCGGCGTAGAGGCGTGGCGTGCCGGCGAGGGGTGTGTCGGGTCCCGGGGGACACGGCCATTGGACGCCGCCCACCGCGTCGATGCGATCCCAGGTGATGCCGCTGTAGTCGCACGGGCGACCGGCAGAAACGTGGCGCCATTCCTCAAACGCGTCGGCCGGGCTCGACCATCCGGCGAAGAGTTCGTTGGCGCAGCCCCACCGACGAGCAACGTCGAGGAAGATGTCGAAGTCTGTGCGCACCCGGCCAGGGGGCTCGACCGCGGCTCGCACGCGCGACACGCGGCGTTCGCTGTTGGTGAACGTGCCTTCTTTCTCGCCCCAGATCGCCGCGGGTAGCACGACGTCGGCAAGTGCCGTCGTGGGCGTCTCGAATCCGTCTTGCACCACGAGGAGATCGAGTGATCTCAAGGCCGTCTCGAGGATGTCTCGGTGCGGATACGACACAACAGGGTTCGTGGCGATGATCCACAAGCCTTTGATGCGGCCCGACACGATGGCGTTGATGATGTCGGGGTACGCGCGCCCGCGCTCAGCAGGCAGCCGTTGTTCGTCGATGCCCCAGAGGGCGGCGAGTTCTGCGCGCGCCGCCGGGTCGTCGTAGTTGCGGTAGCCGGGCATCGACGCGGTGAAACCCGCCTCGCGCGTGCCCATAGCGTTGCACTGTCCGGTGATCGAAAATGGTGACGCGCCAGGGCGCCCGATGTTGCCGGTCAGCACCGCGAGGCTGTTCAACAGCGTGACGGTTTCGGTGCCCTGCACGGAATGGTTTACGCCCATGGTCCACGCGAGCACGCACCGCTCGGCACGCCCAATGATGCGAGCGAGATCGCGCACGAGGTCGGCGTCAAGACCACTTTCCTCGGCGGCGCGCTCGGCGTCCCAAGTCGCGAGGTGCGCCAACAATTCGTCGAGCCCGTCGACCTTGTCGCGTATGGCCTCGACGTCGACGATCTGCTCGGCGATCAGCGTGGCCATGATGCCGTTGAGCAGTGCGACGTCACCACGTGGGCGAACCGGCACATGCAGATCGGCCAACATCGCGGTCTTGGTGACGCGAGGGTCGACCACGATGATCGTCTGATTGCCACCCATGATCCGCGGCGCGAGCACCGGATGGTTGTCGGCGATGTTCGCGCCCCACAACACGACCACGTCGGCGAGTTCGAAGTCTTCGTAACAACCAGGAGGACCGTCGGTTCCGAACGACAGCTTGTAGCCCGATGCAGCGCTGGCCATGCAGAGGGTCGTGTTGCCGTCGTAGTTGCGAAGGCCCATGCCGAGACGGGCGAGTTTGCCGAGCGCGTAGAACTCTTCGGTGACGAGCTGACCGGTCGACAAGATCGCAACCGATTCCGGTCCGTGCGTGTCGAGCAGTTGGCGAAAGCCATCCACCATGTGGTCGAGTGCATCGTGCCAACTGGCTGGTTGCCCGCCGATGGTCGGCATCGTGAGGCGACCTTCCGCGCCGATCATCTGATGCTCGCTCAGGCCCTTCGGGCAGAGCCGTCCTTGGTTCACCGGATGATCGGGATCGCCCTGAACAGCCACGGCCTTGCCGCTGCGAACGCCGAGCAACATGCCGCAGCCGACCGAGCAATAGCCACACGTGGTGCGAACCCAACGGTCGACGGCGCGGCTCTCGCTCACTGGCCCGCGCAGCGGATCGTCGACGTAGCGGTAGCGGTCGCCGCCGTGATCGACGCCGAGTACCCGTTTGATGAACTCCTTCATCGGTGGCTCCCCGCGGCGCCCCGCCAGAATGCGCCGGGCATGTTGAGCGGCACGACGGCCACGTAGAAGAGCCAACGACCGATCAGCTCACTCGTGCCGGCGAGCACGAACACGATGACGAGCGGGAGGCCGACAGCGGCCATCGCTGCGGCGATGACTGCGGTCGCGAAGCGAGCAATCGTGAAGCGTCGGAACCAACGCGTTTCCAATCGCACCGCGCCGCGATGCGCTGGATTCGGATTGCGCGCGAGACGCGCCCAGTTGGCGAGGGTCGCGAGCAACGCTAACCCGAGACCGATGACCACGAACCGTCGCTGGCCGGTGACAGCGGCACCAAGTGCCATCGTGGTAGCGGCGAAGCGAACGATGGTCAGCGGCGTGTTCCACGCAGGGCGTCCGGGCACCATGTACAGCCTCGCCGAGGCGTAGACGCCCAGTGCGCCGGCGCCGGCAGCGAACGGCCGCAGGCTCGGTGCGACCACGGTGAGCGGAGCGAGGGCGCCGTACAACGACAGCAGCGCGACCTCGCGGCTGAGCCACGATCGGCGCAGGTTGCGGAACGCCTTGTAGGCAACAGCGGGCCGACCGAGGTGGAACAGCGCTCCGAGTAATGCCATCGAGGCCACCACGGCACTTGCCGCGCGCGTGACCAGTGTGGTGGCTCCGAAGGTCATGCCCACGGCGAGTTGGCTGAGCAATGTCAGCCACACGAGCGACCAATGCGGGTGCTCGGGGCGGATGTTCCAATCGCTCGCCGCGTACGCGTCGATGGGAACGTCATGCGGGAGCTCGATGCGTGTGGTCGACAACGTGAACTCGGCACTCGGCAGGGTTGGTGCGTCGGCGCCAGAATGGTCGGCTCGCCATTCGGCGACGTTCACCTTCTCGATGGTGATCGCGCGCGTCGGACACGCATCAACGCACGCCGGAGCGCGACCTGCCTCGAGCCGCGGCTGGCACATGTCGCACTTGGTGACAATGCGGCGATCGGGTTGAAAGACCGGTACCGAGTAGGGACAGTTCCAGGTGCAGTACTGACATCCGATGCAGTCATCGGCGTGATGGGCCACGACGCCGTTGGCGAGCTTCTCGTACGCGTTCGTCGGGCAGCCCTCGAGGCACGCCGGTTCGATGCATTGATTGCACGACATCGACAGATGGAACCGTCGCGTCGTGGGGTGATCGCCACCCTCGACCTCACCAACGCGTCGCCAGACGGTGCCGTCGGGTAGGCCGTTCTGTTCGGCGCACGCGACTTCGCATGAGTGACAACCGATGCACGAGTTCATGTCGAACCCGAAGCGATACTGCTCGCCGGCATCGAGTGCCAACAGATCGGGATGATGGATCGGCGCGATCGTCACGGGCCGCTTGGCGGTGATCTCGACGAAGGTCACGGTGATCGCATCACTTTCACTTCGACGATGTCGTCGTTGATGCGCGCCTCGTGCACGGTGACTCGCACCGACGGGTCGTCGAGACAACGGCCGGTGAGCAGGGAGAACCTCTGCTTGTACATCGGTGACGCAACGGCGAGTTCACCGTTGACGTCGCCGGTCAACCCACGGCTGAGCACGCTTGCGCCCGAGATCGGATCGACGTTGTCGATCGCGTGGATGCTGCCGTCGGACATTGCGAACACCGCGATCGCGACACCATCGACAAGCGCGGCCACTCCGCGGTTGGCAACAAGTCGAGCGCGTTCGCACACGGGCACGAACCCAACGAGGATCGAGTTGCTCATGACGTTGCCTCCACGGGAATGCGTTGTCCGCGCACACGTATGTGGGTGATGCTCGGGTCGGGTTGATCGGTGTTGACGAACGACACAAAGCGCAACAGTCGTTCGGGATCCTCAAGGGTCTCGGTCCACTCACAGCGGTACTGCTCGACGTGATGATCCATGTCGCGTTCGAACTCGGCGCCGAGGCCGAGCTCGTCGTCGAGAACGACGCGGCGTACGAAGTCGATGCCACCTGGCAACTTGCGCTGCCACGTGGCGGTGCGTTCGAGACGCTCAGCAGTGCGCACATACCACATGAGGTATCGGTCGATCATGCGAATCAGCGTGTCTCGGTCGAGATCCTCCGCGAGTAGCTCGGCGTGCGCAGGGCGCATGCCGCCGTTGCCGCCGACGTACAGGTTCCAGCCGCGTTCGGTCGCGATCACGCCGACGTCTTTGCCTTGCGCCTCGGCACATTCGCGCGCGCACCCCGACACGGCCATCTTGATCTTGTGGGGCGAACGCAAACCGCGGTAACGAAGTTCGAGATCGATCGCGAGTTGCACCGAGTCCTGCACGCCGTAACGACACCACACCGATCCAACGCACGACTTCACCGTGCGCAACGCCTTGCCGTACGCATGCCCGGATTCCATGCCCGCCGCGACGAGGCGCGCCCAGATGAGCGGCAGCTCCTCGACACGGGCGCCGAAGAGGTCGATGCGTTGACCACCGGTGATCTTCGTGTACAGGTCGAAGTCGCGTGCGACCTCACCGATGGCGATGAGCTGCGCCGGGGTGATCTCGCCACCGGGAACGCGGGGCACGACCGAGTAGGTGCCGTCTCGCTGCATATTCGCGAGGAAGTGGTCGTTGGTGTCTTGAAGGCTTGCCTGTTCGCCGTCGAGGATGTGGCCCAAGGACAGCGATGCAAACATCGACGCGACGGCCGGCTTGCATACCTCGCAGCCCTCACCTGTGCCGTGCCTTGTCACCAAGGTGGCGAAGCTGCGAATGCCTCCCGCTCGCACCAGCTCGAACAACTCGGGCCGCGTCATGGCGAAGTGGGGGCAGAGGTGCTTGACCACGGCGCGGCCGGCATTGACCAATTCCCGATCGATGATTTCGAGAAGTACGGGAACACACGACCCGCAACCAGTGCCCGCTTTGGTGCACGATTTGATTCCGGCGACGTCTTCGAATCCCTCGGCGACCGCCGCGCGAACGGTGCCGTAGGTGATATTGCGACACGAGCATACGAGCGAACCGTCGGCCGGGGGGGCGTCGGATGTCGCCGTAGTTGGGCGCAGCACGGCCATTGCGTCGATGACGGCCTCGCCGCTGCGTGCACGTTGGAGAAGCGGTCCAAAAGCCGCAACGTCGCCGACCAGCACGGCGCCGATAACGCGTGATTCGTCGTCGAGGATCACCTTCTGCCAAACACCGCGCGTCGGATCGGCGAGTACGACCTCGCAGCCGGCGGCGTGCGGGTTGCCGACGCTCGCGACATCCACGCCGAGGAGCTTGAGCTTGGTGCTCATATCTGCACCTTCGAAACGCGTCGTGCCGCCGAGAATGTGATCGACGGCGACCTCGGCCATCGTTTGGCCTGGGCCGACCAGGCCGTAGATCCGGCCACCGTGCAGCGCCACTTCGCCGATCGCGTATACGTGCTCCTGCGATGTGCGGCAGGTGTTGTCGACGACGATGCCGCCTCGTTCGCCCATCACGAGGCCTGCCGATCGACCGAGTTGGTCTCGCGGCCGGATACCGGCCGCGAACACGACCATGTCTGCATCGATCGTCGTGCCATCGCCAAACGCGAGCCCGACACACACGCCTTCGACGTGACGCACTTCGGTTGCGCCCGCGCCGAGGCGAACCTCGAGGCCGAGCGCTTCGACATGTGATCGCAGCGAAGCCGCACCGCCTTCGTCAAGCTGCACGGCCATCAGACGAGGCGCGAACTCGACCACGATGACGTCGAGACCGAGCAGGCGCAGGGCGTTCGCTGCCTCGAGGCCGAGGAGACCGCCACCGACGACGACGCCACGTCGCACCGACGCGGCGTGCGCCCGGATGGCATCGACATCGTCGATCGTGCGGTAGACGAACACGCCTTGTGCGTCGATGCCGGGAATCGGCGGCACGAACGCTGACGACCCTGTTGCCAGCACGCAGGTCTCGAACGCGATTGCGCGGCCCGAGGTTGTTACCGCGACTCGCGCGTCGACATCGACCTCGACGATGGCGTCGCCGACGACCAGTTCGACAGCGTCGTCCGCATACAAATCGTCGTCGCCGAGCTGGAGGTCGCGATTCGTCGCGCCGTCGAACAGTGACGACAGATGTACTCGGTCGTAAGCCCGATGACGTTCCTCGCCGACGACAACAACGCGATGGGTGTTCGTGATCCCGCGTTCCATTGCAGTTGCGACGAAGTGATGGCCGACCATGCCATTGCCGACGACGAGCACGACGGGGCGAACGTCCTGTGCAGCTGTCATGGCGCTGCTCCTCAGACCCCGGCCAAACGGCCGACACGGTCGCGGCGATATGCGGTCCACGTGATTGCGGCGCACGCCACGTAGAGCACGATGAAGGCGGCGTAGGCAACGTCGCCCGACTTCGAACTCAGGAACGCTTGGCGGAATGAGAGGTTCACCAGCACACCACCGAACGCCCCGACGGCGCCCGCGAGGCCGATGAGTGCCCGCGAGAGACGCTTCGCCCGGCGTGCTGCATCGTCGGGATCGATACCTGCAGCGATCGCCAGCTGGGCTCGTGCGTTGAACACCGCGGGGATCATCTTGTAGGTCGAGCCGTTCCCAAGACCGCTGAGGACGAACAGCACGATGAAGCCGATGACGAACACGGGCAGCGACTTCATTTGTGAAGCGACAAGCACGACCGATGCACCGATGGACATCGCGACGAAGTTCCAGAACGTGACGAACGAGCCGGCGATCTTGTCGGCGAGGCGGCCACCGACGGGGCGGATGAGCGAGCCGATCAGCGGGCCGAGGAACGTGACGCTCGCGGCCTTGGCGGGTGTGTTGAACGTAGATGCGAACTGCACCTGCAATACCTGGCCGAACGCGAACCCAAAGCCGATGAAGGTGCCGAACGTACCGACGTACAGCGTCATGATGATCCAGCTGTGACGATCGCGCAGCACGTCGCGCATCGCACCTTTGTCGTTCGTGACGTGACTCAGGTTGTTCATGAACAACGCGGCCCCGACCGTGGCGAGCACCACGAGCGGAACGTAGATCGCGATGATGACCCGTGGGTGCGCCACACCGAAAGCGGCGAGCACCGCCAGACCGACGAGCTGCACCGCGGCGACGCCGATGTTGCCGCCCCCTGCATTGAGGCCGAGCGCCCAACCCTTCAGGCGTTGCGGGTAGAACGCGTCGATGTTCGACATGGACGACGAGAAGTTGCCGCCACCCACACCGGCAACGGCGCCGACGAGCAGCAGCGTGGTGAACGACACGCCAGGCTTGAGCACCATCGCGGTCAGCGCGCACGGCACGAGCAAGATTGCGGTGCTGAAGATGGTCCAGTTGCGTCCACCGAACTTCGCGACCGCGAAGGTGTACGGAATGCGCAACACGGCGCCCACTGCGACGGGCATGGTTGTGAGCAGGAATTTCTGTGCGGGGTCGAAGCCGTAGCGCTTGTTGAGAAACAGCACCATGACCGACCACATGCTCCAGATGGAAAAGCCGATGTGTTCGGACAGGATCGAGAAGATCAGGTTCCGCCTGGCGATCCGTTGGCCGCCCTCGGCCCAGAACGTGGCATCTTCAGGACGCCAGTCATCGATCCAACGAGTCGAGCGGGTCGCAGCGGTTGGCGACGCCGAGGCAACGCGCGTTGCCAGGTCAACGTTGCTGCCCGCTTCGAGCGTGGCGGCGGATCCGGTCATCGGCGATCGATCTCCTCGTCATGTGGGGGACGAGAAGCACGGTAGGAAACGGGAGTCAGCGAATGATTTCGAGTCAGTGACCAACGCGCAACAGGATGCTCACCGCCGGTGATGAACGGTGTGGGGAGTTGTTCACATGCTCGTCATGAATGGTGT